>NZ_ALNJ01000042.1:0-13179 GCF_000293135.1 Klebsiella sp. OBRC7
AGCGAAGTAAATAGCATGTCGTTTCATCGTTAATCCTCTTTAGAGTTTTGTCCTGGCCGTTGCCAGCCTTACCACCAGATTTCAGCCTGAGCGCCAACGGCAAACTGATCGTTCTTACCATCTTCAAAAATGCTGCTGGTATTGCTGTTAGCCGCCTTATCCAGGTCGATGTCCTTCGCTTTAATATAAGTCGCATAGAAACGAATTTCCGGGCGGGAGGTCAGCATACTGGTATTCACTTTAAAGGTATGGAACAGGGTCGTTTTGTAGCCGGATTCGTTATATTTCTTGCCGGTACTATCTTTGTTCTGCTGCTTGAAATAGCCCAATTCGACGCCGGTCTGATTATATTTATCCCAGATCCAGGCCGGGCGCACGACGGCGCGAATAGATTCGAAATCGGAGTGCGCGCCGGTCTCGTAGCTGTAGACATCATTACCAACGGAGTAAACGATGGCGTTCGCCATAATGATGTCATCACTCAAATAGGTTTCACCCTGCGAGGTCAAGCGAACGGCGGTGCCGTTGGTATGATCGCCATAGTATCTGCCGTTGAAGGTGGTATACGGACTGGATCCCGCGTAGCGCGAGAAGCTGCTGGCGATGGAGTTATTCGCCAGCAGGAAGGAAAATTCGTTAAATCCGCCGTTATCAAATTTCTGCGTTAACGACGTCCCCGCCATCCAGGTATCTTTCCATTCATAATATCCATTATTACCTTCATTATATTTCTCGGATGAGCTCTGATTTGCCGCGACATACCGGCCGCTGACCATCAATGACGCCTTATCCCAAAGCGGGATCTCTTTATAACGAATATCAATAGTATTGGTGTTAATTTGCTGGCTTTTGGTCAACGTACGGTTGTAGTCATCAACATCCTCGCGCACCAGCGCGATATCAAATTTACCCGCGCCCACTTTCCAGTTTTCAAGGCCAACGCCGGCTGCGGCATCGGTTCTTTGCGTTTTCCAGTCCAGCATCTGGATTTCAATTTTCGGCGCACCGTGCTTACCCACCCAGAAATCCGCTTCCGGCGCGAATGGCAGGAAACCTTTGGTGTTGACGTACATATCAGAGAACTGCATATAGTTCTCGCCGCCAGCGTTATCGCCAAACCAGCCGGAGGAATACTGCTGCCCGACGTTGCCGTCAAGCATCACGATCGCATCAACCCGCTTATTGCCTTCCTGATAGACCCGCTGCTTAAGTTGTAAATCAAACCAGCCCGAATATTCATTTCCAAAGCGACCCAGCGAGCCAATCGCCCAGGACTTAGGTGAACCATGGGATGCGGTCCCCCAGCCGGAACGGTAATAGCCGTTATAGCTGAAGCCAATTTCATCCTTCACAAACTTGCTGAAATCCTTCATTGTCATCGAGCTATAAATGGACTCACCGTTAGCCGCGGGCTGTTCGTTTTTCACCAGAACCGCCGCCGGTTTTGCAGCGCCGCCGGCCGGTGTGGGCGCGCTGACAACCTGCGCGGACGCACTCTGCTCAGGTGCGCCAGGCTGCGTACTGGCAATCCAGAGTCGATTTCTGGCTTTCTCTTCATCTTTATATTTTTTAAGTTCGGACTGCGTATCCTTAAGCGCCTTTTCCAGAAGCTCAAGACGCTGTTCAACGGTTAGCGATTCCGCCATAGCATGGGTTGTATAAGCGAGCGGCGCCATAATAAGTATGGCCGAGGTAATCATATTTCTTTTAAACATAAGTTCCCTTTATATAAAAACAGGTGCAACTGAATTTCGCGATAAAATGTCAACTAGCGCGAAGGCGTATTTTTATTTTGCTATTGAATAAAGCTCGTTACCGAAAAGGTGCTTTGCCTTAAGGAAAAAATAACGTTATTAAAACCAGCATTATTATTTATTCGGTTAATGCCATCCTGGTTTACCCACAAACAGCCTTGCATCAAATCAAAAAAAACCTGAAGCAATCCCCCTGCAGAAAACAGAGGAGGCTTGCTTCAGGTTTTGCCCGCGCTGCGGTAACAATCCCTTTCATCGGCTGATGGCGAATTATCTGGCAAAAAAAAACCTGACATCACCGGGTTAACGGTGATGTCAGGTTTTGCCTGCTTGCGCAGTAACAATCCAGAGATTTATTCGAGCCTTGCCGTAACAAGTCACCCGATTAATGTACCGCATTGTTACGCTATTAAAATCAAACCACAATTGATGAAATTATTATTTGTGACGACAATCGCACCAATTTTGTTAATTAAAAAACAGGAGCAACATTAATCATAACTAATTCTGATACATCCTTTATCAGAATTAGTCTCTGTGATTTATTACTCTTTAGGATCTTTCCCGGCCAGCAGTTTATCCAGCTCGTCGCCACCAACGTGACGGAAATCCTGACCTTTGACGAAGTAGAAAATATATTCGCAGATGTTCTGGCAACGGTCGCCGATACGCTCAATCGAGCGGGCGCAGAACAAGGCGGTCAGGACGCTTGGAATGGTCCGCGAATCTTCCATCATATAGGTCATCAGCTGGCGCACGATGCCTTCATATTCCTGGTCGACTTTCTTATCTTCGCGATAAATACGCACCGCTTCATCAAGGTCCATACGCGCAAAGGCGTCCAGCACATCATGCAGCATCTGCACGGTGTGGCGCCCCAGCGATTCCAGGCTCACCAGCAGCGGCTGATGCTGCTGGGAGAATTTTTCCAGCGCGGTGCGGCAGATTTTATCCGCGACGTCGCCGATGCGTTCCAGCTCGGCGATGGTTTTAATGATCGCCATCACCAGACGCAGGTCGCTGGCGGTCGGCTGACGCTTGGCGATGATGCGCACGCAGGCCTCATCAATCGCCACTTCCATCATATTAACCTGCTTGTCGCCGTCAATAACGCGCTTTGCCAGTTCGCTGTCCTGGTTATGCATCGCGGTGATCGCATCAGAAAGCTGCTGCTCCACCAGCCCACCCATGGTCATGACCTGGGTGCGGATGTACTCCAGTTCAGCATTGAACTGGCCGGAAATATGTTTATTAAGATTTAGGTTATCCATAGTATCTCCTGATTGCCCAATAGTTTAGAACCTGGTAGCAGATGGGCAATCAACCGTAGCGGCCAGTAATATAATCTTCAGTTTGCTTCTTAGCGGGCTTGGTAAACAGATCGTCCGTGTTGCTGAATTCAATCAGCTCGCCGAGATACATAAATGCCGTATGGTCGGAGCAACGCGCGGCCTGCTGCATGTTGTGGGTCACGATAACGACGGTGTAATCCTGTTTCAGTTCAGTGATCAGCTCTTCAATACGCCCGGTAGAGATCGGGTCCAGCGCCGAGCAGGGCTCATCCAGCAGCAGAACTTCCGGACGAATAGCGATACCGCGCGCGATGCACAGACGCTGCTGCTGGCCACCGGAGAGAGAATATCCGCTCTGATGCAGTTTATCTTTGGTTTCATTCCACAATGCGGCTTTGGTCAATGCCCACTGCACGCGCTCATCCATATCCGTGCGGGAAAGCTTCTCAAACAGGCGCACGCCAAAGGCGATGTTGTCATAAATCGACATCGGGAACGGCGTCGGCTTCTGGAACACCATTCCCACTTTGGCGCGCAGCAGGGCGATATCCTGGGTGTTGGTCAGAATATTATCGCCATCAAGCAGAATTTCGCCTTCCGCACGCTGCTCCGGGTACAGCTCAAACATTTTGTTGAACGTACGCAGCAGCGTGGATTTACCGCAGCCTGACGGTCCGATAAACGCCGTAACCTGGTTTTTGGTAATATCCAGGTTGATGTTTTTCAGGGCATGGAATTTTCCGTAGTAGAAATTCAGGTTACGAACTGAAAGTTTACCCGGGGTCGCATTCACCATACTCATCTCGTTCTTTTCCTCATTCGGCGCCGCGTTTCGCCGCGCCGCAAAAATTAACCGTGTTTATTCTTCGCGAAAACAACGCGCGCCAGAATGTTCAGCAGCAATACGCACAGGGTGATAATCAAGACCCCGGCCCATGCCAGTTGCTGCCACTCCGCAAACGGACTCATGGCAAATTTGAAAATCGTCACCGGCAGGTTAGCAATCGGCTGCATCATGTCGGTGCTCCAGAACTGGTTGGAGAGCGCGGTAAACAGCAGCGGCGCCGTTTCCCCGGCGATACGGGCGATGGCCAGCAGAATACCGGTCATAATGCCCGATACCGATGCTTTCAGGGTGATCGCAGAGATCATGCGCCACTTCGGCGTACCCAACGCATATGCCGCCTCACGCAGGCTGTCCGGAACCAGCTTCAGCATGTTTTCAGTGGTACGAATAACGATAGGCACCTGCAGCAGCGCCAGCGCAATCACGCCCGCCCAGCCGGAAAAGTGCTGCATCTGCGCAACGACGATGGTGTAAACAAACAGACCGACGACTATCGACGGCGCGGAAAGCAGGATATCGTTAATAAAACGAATCACTTCGGCCAGCAAGGATTTACGGCCATATTCCGCCAGATAAATCCCCGCCAGAATCCCCAGCGGGGTACCGATAACCGTCGACCAGAGGATCAGCAATCCGCTGCCCGCCAGGGCGTTTGCCAGACCACCGCCCGCCGTATTTGGCGGCGGCGTCATTTCAGTAAACAGCGCCAGGCTCATGCCGTCGATGCCGCGGGTGACGGTGGACATCAGGATCCAGATCAGCCAGAACAGACCAAACGCCATGGTCGCCATCGATAGCGTCAGGGCGAGACGGTTTTTCATGCGGCGTTTTGCCTGCATTTTGCGACGGGATTCCGCCAGCTCCGCGGTGGTTTGTAATTCAATCGTCGCCATTAGCGTGCCCCCTCATTCTTAGCCAGGCGCATGATCATAAACTTCGATGCGGCCAGAACAATAAAGGTGATAACGAACAGAATCAGGCCCAGCTCCATCAATGCGGCAACGTGCAGTCCGGTTTCCGCTTCGGCAAACTCATTCGCCAGCGCGGAGGTGATGCTGTTGCCCGGCATATATAACGAAGCGCTATCAAGCTGGTAGGTGTTACCGATAATAAAGGTCACCGCCATGGTTTCCCCCAGCGCGCGCCCCAGACCGAGCATTACCCCGCCGATCACGCCGTTTTTGGTGAAAGGCAGAACGATACGCCAGATAACTTCCCACGTTGTGCAGCCGATACCGTAGGCGGACTCTTTCATCATCACCGGCGTCTGTTCAAAGACGTCACGCATAACGGCCGCGATGTAAGGAATGATCATGATGGCCAGAATCACACCCGCCGCCAGAATACCGATACCAAATGCCGGGCCCGCAAAGAGCGCGCCAACGAACGGAATGGTCGACAGAACGTTGCCAACCGGCTCCTGAAAATAGGTCGCAAACAGCGGGGCGAAAATAAACAGGCCCCACATGCCGTAAACGATACTGGGGATCGCGGCCAGCAGCTCAATAGCGATACCCAGCGGACGCTTCAGCCAGGCCGGCGACAGTTCCGTCAGGAACAGCGCGATACCGAAGCTCACCGGTACGGCTATCAGCAGCGCGATAAATGAGGTGACCAGCGTCCCGTAAATGGGTACCAGGGCGCCGAAAATCTGGTTCGGCGCATCCCACTCTTTGGTCCACAGAAAGGCAAAGCCAAATTTCTCAATGCTTGGCCAGGACGAGATGATAAGGGAGACGATGATGCCGCCAAGCATCAATAGCACAATCAGCGCCGCCAGTTTTACCAGCACGCTGAAAATTATGTCACCCTTTTTCCCCGGAGGGTTAAATGCCGGCTTGGTTGCAGCCATAAGTTACTCTTCAGTTTCGGGCCAGAAAAAATCGTAGTTTACTGATCTTTCTGGCAAAGGTAATGCCATACCCTAAATAATTCGAGCTGCAGGCAGGCAGCTGGCTTGTGGATCCCCGGGAACATAGATGGGCTATGTGACCGGGGTGAACAAGCGCTGCCAACGCACCTGTAGCTCGAAGGCTGACGGGTATTAGTACAGCGCTTTACCGCTGCTGTCTTTTACGTTGGTCTTCCATGCCGCGCGAACTTGCTCAACCACGCTTTCCGGCAGGGTGGCATAATCCAGCGCGTTGGCTTCTTTACCGCCGTTTTTATACGCCCAGTCGAAGAACTTCAGCACTTCGGCGGTCTGCTCTGGCTTGTTGGAAGCCTTGTGAACCAGAATGAAGGTGGTTGAAGTGATCGGCCATGCGTTGTCGCCTTTCTGATTCGTCAGATCCTGTGCAAAGGATTTGCTCCAGTCGATCTCTTTCGCCGCGTTAGCGAAGTTATCTTCAGTCGGGCTCACCGGCTTGCCATCGGCGGACAGCAGTTTGGTGTAAGCGAGGTTGTTCTGTTTTGCGTAGGCATATTCTACGTAGCCAATAGAGCCCGGCAGACGCTGAACGAACGCGGCGATGCCGTCGTTGCCTTTACCGCCCAGACCGGTCGGCCAGTTAACGGTTGAGCCCGCGCCGATTTTAGATTTCCACTCTTCGTTCACCTTCGCCAGATAGCTGGTGAAAACGAAGGAAGTTCCGGAACCATCGGCACGACGAACCACCGCGATGTTCTGAGAAGGCAGCTTCATGCCCGGGTTGAGCTTAGCAATCGCCGCGTCATCCCATTTTTTGATTTTGCCCAGGTAGATATCACCCAGCGTTTTACCGTCAAGCACCAGCTCACCGGATTTCACGCCAGGCAGGTTAATTGCCAGCACTACGCCGCCGATAACGGTCGGGAACTGGAACAGACCTTCCTGAGCCAGCTTGTCATCAGCAAGAGGGGCATCAGAAGCACCGAAGTCTACGGTGTTGGCCGTAATTTGTTTTACGCCGCCAGAGGAGCCGATACCCTGGTAATTGACTTTATTACCCGTTTCCTTGTTATAAGTATCTGCCCATTTGGCATACACCGGCGCGGGGAAAGTTGCACCTGCGCCAGTCAGGCTTGCTGCTGCAAAAACAGAGAAAGCGCTCATCGATAAGGTCGCGGCGACAACTGTTGCGACGGTGGTACGCATAACGTTCATAATGTCTCCTGCTGGATTCGTAAACCATTGTTTCGAAGCTATGGTGAGCAAAATAGGACAAACAGGTGACAGTAAAATGTACGAATTATTACAGTTTTATGACAAGCCAAAAGACGGGAATTTACGTTAAATAAAAACAATACAAATCATATTGTTACTATAGTTAATGATAGAAATATTAGCGGAAAATTTTATTTTTATGACAGCGCAAAAGCGTCTCAAAAATGACAGGCTGTCATAAAGCGGGTGGGATCTCGCTGTTCGCCGCAAATAAAAAGGGCCGCCGGACGGCAGCCCTTTCAACGCTGTAAAATCGTTATTCCACGGTAACTGATTTCGCCAGGTTACGCGGCTGGTCAACGTCAGTCCCTTTGATCAGCGCGACGTGATACGCCAGCAGCTGCAGCGGTACGGTATAGAAGATTGGCGCGATCGCCTCTTCAACATGCGGCATCTCGATGATGTGCATATTGTCGCTGCCGGTGAAACCCGCATCGCCGTCAGCAAAAACGTACAGCTGGCCGCCGCGAGCGCGAACCTCTTCAATGTTGGATTTCAATTTTTCCAGCAGTTCGTTGTTCGGCGCGACCACCACCACCGGCATTTCAGCGTCAATCAGCGCCAGCGGACCATGCTTCAGCTCGCCGGCAGCATAGGCTTCCGCATGAATATAGGAGATCTCTTTCAGCTTCAGCGCCCCTTCCAGGGCAATGGGATACTGATCGCCGCGGCCAAGGAACAGCGCGTGGTGTTTGTCAGAGAAGTTCTCAGCCAGCGCCTCAATACGCTTGTCCTGCGAAAGCACCTGCTCAATGCGGCTCGGCAGCGCCTGCAGGCCATGCACGATATCATGTTCAATCGACGCATCCTGGCCTTTGAGTCGCGCCAGTTTCGCCACCAGCATCAGCAGAACGGTCAGCTGCGTCGTGAAGGCTTTAGTCGAGGCGACGCCAATTTCCGTCCCGGCGTTGGTCATCATCGCCAGATCGGACTCACGCACCAGGGATGATCCAGGCACGTTACAAATCGCCAGCGACCCCAGATAGCCCAGCTCTTTCGACAGGCGCAGGCCGGCGAGGGTGTCCGCCGTCTCGCCGGACTGAGAGAGGGTGATCATCAGGCTGTTGCGACGCACAGCCGATTTGCGATAGCGGAACTCGGAGGCGATTTCAACATCGCACGGTACCCCTGCCAGCGACTCAAACCAGTAGCGGGACACCATACCTGAGTTGTAGGAGGTGCCGCAGGCGATGATCTGAATATGCTCGACCTGCGACAGCAGCTCGTTAGCCTGCGGGCCCAGCTCGCTTAAATCAACCTCGCCGTGGCTAATGCGTCCGGAGAGGGTATTTTTGATGGCGTTCGGCTGCTCGTAGATCTCTTTCTGCATATAGTGACGATAGATACCTTTATCGCCCGCGTCGTACTGCAGACTGGATTCAATATCCGGGCGCTGCACTTCGGCGCCGGATTTATCAAAGAGAGTCACGGAACGGCGGGTAACCTCAGCAATATCGCCCTCTTCGAGGAAAATAAAGCGGCGGGTAACCGGCAGCAGCGCCAGCTGATCGGAGGCAATGAAGTTTTCCCCCATCCCCAGGCCAATCACCAGCGGGCTTCCTGAACGAGCGGCCAGCAGCGTACCCGGATCGCGGGAATCCATGATCACGGTGCCATAAGCGCCGCGCAGCTGCGGGATAGTCCGCAGAACCGCATCACGCAGAGTACCGCCCTGTTCCAGCTCCCAGTGAACCAGGTGCGCAATAACCTCCGTGTCAGTCTCGGAGGCGAAAACGTAGCCCCTCGACTGCAACAGCTCGCGCAGCGGCTCATGGTTTTCGATAATCCCGTTATGCACCACCACAATATGGTCAGAAACATGCGGATGCGCGTTACCTTCAGACGGTTCGCCGTGCGTCGCCCAGCGGGTATGGGCAATCCCGGTACCGCCGTGCAACGGATGTTCTTCCAGCGCCTGGGCCAGCATCTGTACTTTCCCGAGGCGGCGAACGCGGTTCATATGACCTTCGTTATCGACGACGGCCAGACCGGCGGAGTCATAACCGCGGTATTCCAGACGACGTAAACCTTCGAGAAGGATTTCAGCAATATCACGCTGCGCGACTGCGCCAACAATTCCACACATAGTTTTTAATTCCGATTTTGGCTGTATGCCATACGTTGTCGGTCAACCTGTTTACCCGTATTTTCGGGCGCCCCGAGCCTTGTAGAGAGTGGGGTTATTTTTATGGGTACTGCCGTGGGGGGAGGATTATTTTATCCCCTCACCCCGCTCTTTCCCCCGAAAAGGGCGAAAGAGAAATAGCGTTACTTTTTCTTCACCGGGCGCTGCCAGCCCTGTTTATGAACCTGCGGCACGCGGCTTAACACTAATTCATTATCGGCAACGTTACGTGTTACCGTTGTTCCTGCGGCAATGGTGACCCCCTTGCCGACGGTCACCGGAGCGACCAGCTGGCTGTCTGAGCCAACAAACACGTCATCGCCGATCACCGTTTTATGCTTATTTGCGCCATCATAGTTACAGGTGATGGTGCCCGCGCCGATATTCACGTTATCGCCTATCTCGGCATCTCCGAGATAAGAGAGATGCCCGGCTTTCGTGCCTTTACCCAGACGCGCTTTTTTAATTTCAACAAAGTTGCCGACGTGCGCGCCTTCGAGAAGCTCAGCGCCTGGGCGCAGGCGCGCGAACGGCCCAATGGTACAGGCGGCCGCCAGATGAGCATCCTCTACCACGGTATAGGGGCTGATCTCGCAATCATCACCAATGGTGCTGTTCTTGATGACGCAGCCGGTGCCAATCTTTACCCGATCCCCCAGCACCACGTCACCTTCGAAAATAACGTTAGTATCAATTTCGACATCGCGCCCGTGTTTCAGCACGCCGCGCAGATCAAAACGCGCCGGATCGCGCAGCATAACGCCCGCGAGCAGCAGTTCTTCAGCCTTTTCAGACTGCCAGACGCGCTCAAGACGGGAGAGCTGCAGGCGGTTATTCACGCCTTCCACTTCGCTTAGACGCTGAGGATGAACAGCGGCAATTTCACGACCTTCTTCATAAGCCATGGCGATAATATCGGTGATGTAGTATTCACCCTGAACGTTGTTGTTGGTGAGTTTAGCCAGCCAGCGTTTAAGATCCGCGCCATTGGCGACCAGAATCCCGGTATTAATTTCCTGAATCCGGCGCTGCTCGTCGCTGGCGTCTTTATGCTCGACAATGCCCGTCACCACTCCGTTATCGCGCGTAATGCGGCCGTAGCCGGTCGGATCGTCAAGCTTCACCGTCAACAGACCGATGCCGCCCTGCGGTTTCGCTTCCCGCAGACGCTTCAATGTTTCGACGGAAATGAGCGGCACGTCGCCGTACAGCATCAGGATATCTTCATCATCGCTGAAGAACGGCGCCGCCTGCTGCATGGCGTGGCCGGTACCTAGCTGTTCGGCCTGCAGGACCCAGTTGAGGTTATCTTCGTGCAGCGTCTGGCGAAGTAGATCGCCGCCGTGTCCGTACACCAGATGTACGGCGGAAGCGCCTAATTCTTTAGCTGCATCAATAACATGCTGCACCATTGGCTTCCCGGCCAGCGAATGCAACACCTTAGGAAGATCGGAATACATGCGGGTACCTTTGCCAGCGGCAAGAATAACCACGCTCATCGGACTGTTTGACATACGCATCCTGACTGCTGTTGGAACGAAAAGTAAAAGCCTTTCACGTTGAAATATCTACATATTTTTCATCATGAAACGAGACGAAGATAAAACGCACAAGCGTAACGCTATACACCATTTTAGGTGGGTATTTTTAGTCAGCGCAAACCCGTTTAGCGCAAAAAAAGCATTTTAATGAGTGGTAATGCCGGCTATCCCTCTGCTTTTGCTGTTTTTTTGGCGGGTAAATAAAGAAAAACCATAAAATAAAACACAGTTTTAATATTCATTAATTGTGACGTGATAAATAGAAACGCCATTTCATTTTCCTGATAATGCCGGTTAATAATTACCCAGGAGAAAAGAATGAATAACAAAATACCTTTGGCATTAACCCTTTGCAGTACGATGATCGCGCTACCGCTGCAGGCCAACGAAGGTCATCAGTGGCGGGCAATCGCCTTTGGGCAATCTACCGACAGCAATTTTTCCTCGAATGTTCTGCCGGAAAAAATTGGCGTCAACGATGTCACCATCGCCGGAAAAAAACTGACTCCGCAGGACGTCGCCGACCTCAGCCAGCCCATTACCATCGAGAGCCGGGGAGGTAAAATAGCCAATTCTCACGACGGACTGACCTTCTTTTACACCCGGCTACCGACCAGCCAGAATTTTATCCTGCAGGCTACGGTGACCGTCAATCAGTTTGGCCCGGAAAATGGCGCGCGTCCTGCGGCACAGGAAGGTGCGGGACTGCTGGTCCGCGATGTAATAGGAGTTCCGCGTCAACAGCCGCTGAAGGTCGGCTACGAAGAGTTTCCGGCGGCATCCAATATGGTGATGAACGCCATTATGACGCAGGATAAAAAAGATGGCTCACATATCAAATTGCAGACTATCAGCCGGGAAGGGATAACCCAACCGTGGGGCAATGCGGGCGCATCAATAAAGCGTCAGAGCTATAAAGAGAAAATCGATATCCAGCAAACGCCGACGTTCCAGCTCAGACTGGAACGCACCAACGACGGGTTTATTACCTCATGGGCAGCAACGGGCAGTAATGAATGGGTAAGCCAGCAGGTTCCTCACGCCGATCTGGTTGCCCGGCAGGATAAAGAACATTACTACGTCGGCTTCTTCGCCTCACGTAATGCAAAAATCACCGTCAGCAACGCCTCGCTCACCACCTCAGCGGCACATACGGTTCCCTCCGCGCCGTATGTCGCTAAAGGCTGGCCGCCGGTTATGCAAATGGCTTCGGGAACAGTAAGCCAGAGCAAAGCTTACATCCTACAGGCGCGCACCAACAGCGACGGACGTATCACAGTTCGTCAGGATGAAGTGGTGATCGGGCAGGATAAAACCGTGAAGGCCGGGGAAATGTTTACCCAGCCTGCCGTACTGAAAGATAAAAGCACGTTCGAAATCAGCTTCATCCCGGCCACCGGCTCGGAAACGCTGACCCAGACGCTGACGGTTGAACAGAGTCCCCATGTGACAGGCAATACGCTCTACGCCGCGCCAGAGGGACAATCTCAGGCAAAAGGAACGGCGGACTCGCCGCTGGATTTCGCCTCCGCTATCAAACTCGTCCCGCCCGGCGGGCAAATAGTATTAGCCGCCGGAGATTACCCGCAAACGGCCATTCCTGTTAGCGCCAGCGGCCTGAAGGACAAAATCAAGACGCTAAAAGCCGATGGAAAAGCGGTGATTCACGGGCTGCTGCTGGATGCCAGCTACTGGCATATCGATGGGATTGAGATTACGGACAAGAGCCTGCGCGTACAGGGCAGCCATAACCTGATCGAGAACGTCACCGCGTATCGTAACGATGATACCGGCATTCAAATTTCCTCTCCGGCGGATGTTGGACGCCCGCTGTGGGCCAGCTTTAACCGGGTAGTGAATTCTGAATCCTTTAGTAACGAGGATCCGGGCAAAATTAACGCCGACGGCTTCGCGGTGAAAATGCGCGTAGGAGAGGGTAACCGGCTGGAGGGCTGTTACTCGCACGATAATATCGACGACGGTTTCGACCTGTTTAATAAAATTGAGGACGGTGCAAACGGCGTTGTGGTGATCGAGAACTCTATTGCCCGCAATAATACCAGTAACGGGTTTAAGCTCGGTGGGGAAGGGCAGCCGGTCGCCCACGAGGTACGTAACAGCATCGCCATCGATAACCATCTGGACGGTTTTACCGACAACTTTAACCCCGGCAAGCTGGTGGTGGTTAACAACGTCGCGGTAGATAATCAGCGCTTTAACTACCTGTTCCGCCCGAGTCCGTACGGTGCGCCGGAAACGCAGGGCACCTTCAGCGAGAACCTTTCCCTGCGCAGCCAGCCTGGGAAATATGACGATGCCGTTGTCGGGAATATTGACGATAGCAACTATTTTATCCACGGCGGCAGAAGCATCAACGCTCAGGGAAAGCGTATTAACAGCGCCGATTATCAGACGCTGGCGCTGCCGGACCCGCTGACGCGTGAGGCCGACGGCAGCTTCAACACCGGTAACTTC
>NZ_ALNJ01000043.1:0-57013 GCF_000293135.1 Klebsiella sp. OBRC7
GGGAAATAGGTACAAACAGCCGCTTAATGGCAACAGGTTTCGCGAATGGAACAGGCCCCTCTCCCGTGGGGGGAGAGGGAGAGGAAAAGTCAGGGCGTCGTTGTCGCCGGCGCTGAAGGGGGCTGGGTGCTGGTGACCTCCCCGTTGCGCATCACCTGCGCCACCTGCTGTTTTTCCATATTTATCGCGCTCAGCTGGCCGTTGACGGTCGGCTTCAGCGGCGCATCCGCCAGCACGCTGCCGGTCGCCGTCAGCTGAAGGTTACCGTCGCCGGAAACCGGCAGCGCGGGCCAGCCCCACGCCTGCAAAATATTCAGCGGCACGCCGCGACCGTTCAGGCTCAGGTTGACCAGGCGCTGCGGGAGCTGCGACACCGCCGCGGTGGCTTGCAGGATCCCTCGCTCGGTAAAGGCGCTGAGCTCGTTAACGTTCACCGTGGAGGCATTGGCGCTCAGCTTCAGCGACGGGCGGCGGACGTCAATACGATTAAAGGTCGCGGCGGCGGCGTTCAGCGTCGCGCTACCGCTCCACACGCCCCAGCTGCGGTTTTTCACCAGCTGCAGCTCGCCGCCGTAGCCGTCGAGCGCGGTGATTTGCCACGGGAACGCCGGTTCAATATCGATAATCAGGTTGCGGCTGGCGCTGAACTTTCTCAGCGTCAGGCTTTGCAGCCAGTCGGGCAGCGGCGCCATCCACAGCTGCTTCCAGTTGGTTGGCAGCGTATATTCCAGCCCGGCGAACGCCGCGTCATCCAGCACCAGCGCATGGCCGGCGCGCAGCCAGTTGCCGGACGTGCGCACCATCCCGCCCTCCCAGCGTGAGGTGAACTGGCGCAGCGCGATGCCCTGCGGTGAGAACCCGGCGTTAAGGATCGGGTCGAGGAAATGCAGCGAGCCGTAAATGAACTCGTTTGCGTTCATCGACAGCGTACCCTCCTGGGTTTGCCAGTCGCCGCGGCTCAGGGTGAGGTTGCGCAGGTTAAGATCGAGGCCGGCGATCGCCCAGTCAGGCCCCTGCAGGCTGGCGTCGGTTACATCAAGGCGGCCAATCTTTAGTGACGGCAGGGTGGTCAGCGGCGCGAAAAAGTCGGCAAGTGATTTATCGCTTTGCAGGCGAATCTCGTTGAGCCGCAAATTATCGACCTGCCAGCCGCCGTCGGCGCTGCGTTTCGCCGTGCCGGTGAGCGTACCGCGGGCGACGTCCGCTCCAATGGTCGAGAGGGACACTTCGCCGTTATCAATATTCCCCTGAATCAGCACGTTGCTGGCTTCAATACCGTTGAGCGTCATCGACCCGGCGCTCATCTGAATCTGCGTTTTCTTGCCGAGCACGTTGCCCGCTTCCGGCGCCCACGGGCTGACGCCGCCGGTGACGCGCTGCGCGCTCAGATCCCAGTCGCTCTCCGGGCTATTGAACGCCATATTGCGCAACTGGAGACGGTCGGCGGCGAATGGCAGCGCCGCGGAAGAAGGGGAGAAGTTCAGCGTGCCGTCGCTGAGGACGATTTCGTCAGCATGCAGCGGGTCGCTAAACTGGCGGCTGCTAAACCCGATATCCACCGTTTGCGCCACCAGCGTGGCGGGTTTGCCGTCGCGTCCGAGGGTGACGTTTTGCAGCTGCAGGTGCAGTGGCGAGGAGAAATTATGGTCCATCTTGTTGAAAGAGACCTTCCAGCCGGTACCGTCGCTTAGCCAGGCGCTGGCCTGGCGCCCGCCCCACTGGGTTTGCAGCAGGAAGTAAGCGGCAATAATCACCACCAGCAGGGCAATCAGCAGCCAGAGAATCAGCTTTCTGAGAAATTTCATGGTCTTCGATCCTGAGCGAGGCACATAAGGCTGTTATGCCCGAATTATGCGCAATCCTCAAGACAGGAATTGTGTAATGAGATGATGTGAGGTTGATGATGCTGACGCTCCGGCCAGCATCGCATGGCCGGAGCGTCAGAGAGGATCAGTTTTTCTCTGGCGGGAAAATCAGATTCAGAATAATCGCCGTGATGCCGCCAGCAGCGATACCGGAGGAGAGCAGATTCTTCAGCCAGTCAGGGGCGAACTGCAGGATCAGCGGCTGCTGGGAAACGCCGAGGCCGACGGCCAGCGACAGGGCGATAATCAGGATCGCGCGGCGGTTCAGCGGCTCGCGGGAGACGATACGCACGCCGGAGGCGGCAATGGTGCCGAACATCACCAGCGTCGCGCCGCCGAGCACCGGCTCAGGAATATGCTGCACGAAGCCGCTTACCGCCGGGAACAGGCCGAGCACGATCAGCATCAGCGCGACCACGAAACCGACATAGCGGCTGGCGACGCCGGTCAGCTGTATCACGCCGTTGTTCTGGCCAAAGCAGGAGTTCGGAAAGGTGTTGAATACCGCCGAAACAAACGAGTTCAGACCGTTGGCCAGCACGCCGCCCTTCAGACGCTTCATATATAGCGGGCCGGAAACCGGCTGCTCGGAGACGTCAGAGGTGGCGGTAATATCGCCGATGGTTTCCAGCGAGGTAATCATAAACACCAGCATCAGCGGCAGCAGCAGGTTCCAGTCGATGCCCAGCCCGTAGTACAGCGGCGTGGGTACCATAATCAGACTGCTTTCCGTCGGCGCGGTATTGGCCGGCAGCATATCGAGTAGCCATGCCGCCAGGTAGCCGGCCGCCATCGCGATAACCAGCGAAGCGATGCGCAGGTACGGGTTGCGCTGGCGGTTAAGGATAATAATCAGCGCCAGCACGATCCCTGCCAGCAGCAGGTTTTTTGGCGCGCCGAAGGTATGGTCGGCCATGGCGGCATAGCCGCCGCCGATGGAGGTCAGGCCAACCTGAATCAGCGACAGGCCGATAATCATCACCACCACGCCGGAGACCAGCGGGGTAATAATGCGGCGGGCGAGATGCAGAACGCGGGAGAGAACCATCTCTGTGCAGCTGGCCAGCATCAGGGTGCCGAACAGCGCGGCCATCATGGTCGGAACGTCGGCGCCGCCGGTTTTCAAGGCGGTCCCGCCCATAATCAGCGGCGCGACGAAGTTAAAACTGGTGCCCTGAATCGAGAGCAGACCAGACCCCACCGGGCCCCAGGCTTTAATTTGAATGATGGAGGCCACGCCGGAGGCGAACAGGGACATGCTGATGATGTGTTGCGTATCCTGAGCCGGAAGGCCCAGAGCCTGGCAAATTAACAGCGCCGGAGTGATGACCGCGACAAACATCGCCAGCAGGTGCTGGAACGCGGCGAACAGGGTTTGCGGTAGCGGCGGGCGGTCTTCAAGGCGGTAGATTAATTCGCTGGTTTGCTTATGCGCAACCGGTTGCGCATTTTCTGATTCTGCGGTGTTAACGGACATCACAACAATCCCAAAGGTGGCAAAGCGGGGATTTTATCGGACTGTAGACCAAAAGCAAACGTTTGCCACTCTTTAGCGGCAAATATTTAAGCATCGGAAAAGTGTCAAATATTTATTAACATTTTGTATGCTTGATCGCATCATTATCCCTACAAAATATCTTTTCCTGTCCTTTTTTCCGTAGTTCTGCTTAAAATCCCTTCCCGATTACTCATGATGAGAAGCAATCGACACCGGGAATACCGTCGCGTGTGAATGGATCATGCGCCTATAAGGAGCTCTTTTTATGTTTCATCTCGATACCTTATCGACGCTCGTTGCCGCAACACTCGTGTTGCTACTGGGTAGAAAACTCGTTCAAATCGTCCCTTTTCTCAAGAAATACACCATTCCTGAACCCGTTGCGGGCGGCCTGCTGGTCGCGCTGGCGCTGCTGGTATTAAAGAAAAGCATGGATATCGAAATTGATTTCGATATGAGCCTGAAAGATCCGCTGATGCTGGCTTTCTTTGCGACTATCGGCCTCAACGCCAACCTCGCCAGCCTGCGCTCCGGCGGCAAAGTGGTGGGGACGTTCCTGATTGTGGTGGTGGGACTACTGCTGTTGCAAAACGCGCTCGGAATCGGCATGGCGAAGCTGCTGGGCCTCGACCCGCTGATGGGGCTGCTGGCCGGTTCGATTACCCTTTCCGGCGGCCACGGTACCGGTGCGGCGTGGAGTAAGTTGTTTGTTGAGCGCTATGGTTTTGCTAACGCCACCGAAGTGGCGATGGCTTGCGCAACCTTCGGTCTTGTCCTTGGCGGCCTGATCGGCGGACCGGTGGCGCGCTATCTGGTTAAGCACTCTTCCTCCCCGGACGGTACGCCGGACGATCAGCTCGCGCCGACCGCGTTTGAAAAGCCGGATATGGGGCGCATGATTACGTCGCTGGTGCTGATTGAGAGCATCGCGCTGATCGCCATCTGTTTGACGGTAGGGAAGATCGTTGCGCAACTGCTGGCGGGAACCGTATTTGAACTGCCCACCTTTGTTTGCGTGCTGTTTATCGGCGTGATCCTGAGCAATAGTCTGTCGGCGCTGGGGCTGTACCGCGTGTTCGATCGCGCGGTGTCGGTGCTGGGTAACGTCAGCCTGTCGCTATTCCTGGCGATGGCCCTGATGAGCCTGAAGCTGTGGGAGCTGGCGTCGCTGGCGCTGCCGATGATTATTATTCTGGCGGTTCAGGCAGTGGCTATGGCGCTGTATGCTGTGTTTGTGACCTACCGGATGATGGGCAAAAACTACGATGCCGCGGTGCTGGCCGCCGGCCACTGTGGTTTCGGCCTCGGCGCGACGCCGACAGCGATTGCCAATATGCAGGCGATTACCGACCGTTTCGGTCCGTCGCACATGGCGTTTCTGGTGGTGCCGATGGTGGGCGCGTTCTTTATCGATATCGTTAACGCGCTGGTGATTAAGCTCTATCTGCTGCTGCCGGTATTTGGCTGATTAAAACCCGGTGGCGCGCTACGGGGTTGTGCAGTCTGCGGGCTGTAGCCCGGGTAAGGCGTTTACGCCGCAACCCGGGGATACTCCGGGATTCATACATCGGCGCGGTTTCTCCCCAGCTCGCGCTGCGCTTAGCCGGGCTACGGGGGGCGGTCTGCGGGCTGTGTAGCCCGGCTAAGGCGTTTACGCCGTCAGCCGGGAATACCTCAACAATCTTACGCTTCGTCGTGCTCTTCCCACGCCAGCGCGCGTTTTACCGCTTTCTTCCAGCCGCTGTAGCGATAGTTACGCTCGGTGGTTTCAATTCCTGGACGGAACTCGCGCTCGATAACGGCTTTCTCCTGCAGCTCATCCAGGTTTTGCCAGAAACCGACCGCCAGACCGGCCAGATAGGCTGCGCCCAAAGCGGTGACTTCGCGGACTTCCGGGCGTTCCACGCGGGTGCCGAGAATATCGGACTGGAACTGCATCAGGAAGTTGTTGGCGACCGCACCGCCGTCAACGCGCAGGGCGTGCAGACGGATCCCGGAGTCAGCCTGCATCGCTTCCAGCACATCGCGCGTCTGATAGGCAATCGACTCCAGGGTGGCGCGAATAATATGGTTGGAGTTCACGCCGCGGGTCAGGCCGAAGATCGCGCCGCGGGCATAGGGATCCCAATACGGTGCGCCGAGGCCGGTAAAGGCCGGAACGACGTACACGCCGTTGGTATCCTTCACTTTGGTGGCGAAATATTCGGAATCGAACGCGTCGCTAATCAGCTTCATCTCATCGCGCAGCCACTGGATGGAAGCGCCCGCCATAAACACCGCGCCTTCCAGCGCATAGTTCACCTCACCGCGCGGGCCGCAGGCGATAGTTGTCAGCAGGCCGTGCGTTGACGTCACCGCTTTCTCGCCGGTATTCATCAGCATAAAGCAGCCGGTACCGTAGGTGTTTTTCGCCATCCCCTCTTTCACGCACAGCTGGCCGAACAGCGCCGCCTGCTGGTCGCCCGCGATGCCGGCGATCGGAATACGCGTCCCGCCCTTACCGCCGATGTTGGTCTGGCCGTACACTTCGGAAGATTTGCGCACTTCCGGCAGCATGGCGCGAGGGATATCCAGCGCGTCGAGCATTTTGTCGTCCCAGTCCAGCTCGTGGATATTAAACAGCATGGTACGCGAGGCGTTGGTGTAGTCGGTTACGTGAACGCGTCCCTGGGTCATTTTCCAGATAAGCCAGGTGTCTACGGTACCGAACAGCAGCTCGCCGCGTTTAGCGCGTTCGCGCGCGCCTTCGACGTGGTCGAGGATCCACTTCACTTTGGTGCCGGAGAAGTAGGGGTCAACCACCAGGCCGGTGGCCTTGCGGATGTACTCTTCCATGCCGTCGCGCTTGAGCTGTTCGCAGATCTCGGCGGTACGACGGCACTGCCAGACGATGGCGTTATAAATAGGCTTGCCGGTTTCGCGCTCCCACACGATGGCGGTTTCACGCTGGTTGGTGATGCCGATCGCCGCGATTTCATCGGAGCTGATATCGGCTTTTGCCAGCACTTCGACCAGCGTAGAGCTTTGCGATGCCCAGATCTCCATCGGGTCGTGTTCAACCCAGCCTGGACGCGGATAAATTTGTTCGAATTCTCGCTGAGAAACGCTGACGATATTGGCATCGTGATCCATTACCACGGCGCGGGAGCTGGTGGTGCCCTGGTCGAGCGCTACGATATATTTTTTGTCGGTCATAGTATGAGTCCCGTAGTCAGATTACAGCGAAGCTTTGTGTTGCGTCGTAGAGGGGGATGCGGCTTCTTTCTCTTCGACGACGCAGGTGTCGCAAGGCAGGTGGCGGCCAATCAGCTTGCGGTAGCAGAATGCGCCTAGCGCAGCACCGACGATTGGCGCACACAGCGGCACCAGGAAATAAGGAATATCTTTGCCGCCGGTGAGGGCGACGTTGCCCCAGCCTGCCAGCCAGGCGAAGGCTTTCGGTCCGATATCACGCGCCGGGTTCATGGCGAAGCCGGTCAGCGGGCCCATGGATGCGCCGATGACGGCGATCAGCAGACCAATCAGCAGCGGCGCCAGCGGGCCACGCGGCACACCGTTACCATCGTCGGTCAGCGCCAGAATAACGCCCATCAGGATAGCGGTAATCACCATTTCTACCGCGAAGGCCTGCACAAAATTGATATGCGGATTCGGATAGGTGGAGAAAATGCCTGCCAGCTCGAGACTTTCGACGCTACCGCGCACCATATTGTGGGTATGTTCGAAATCGAAGAAAAGATTGTAATAAAGCCCGTAAACTAAAGCCGCAGCGCAAAAGGCGCCAGCGAATTGCGCAACGATAAAAGGAACAACTTTACGACCGTCAAAGCAGGCGAACAGCCACAGCGCGATGGTGACCGCCGGGTTAAGGTGCGCACCGGAAACCCCTGCGGTCAGGTAAATCGCCATGGCGACGCCCAGACCCCAGATGATGCTGATTTCCCATTGACCGAAGCTGGCTCCCGCGACCTTAAGCGCAGCGACGCACCCAACGCCGAAAAAGATCAACAACCCGGTACCGAGGAACTCTGCGATGCACTGGCCTTTTAGTGTTGATGTTTGGCTCATAATCGAATCCTGAAGCGTAGTGATGATTATTGTATGTGTGAAGGTCGCAGGCGACCACGCTGCCATGTAGGCATAGTGTTAATTTATCGTTAACGAACAAAAACGAGAAATATCGAAATTCAAATGTGTGTACCACGTCAAGAAAATGAGCGTTTTCGCGCCATAAACGCGTGTTCGGCCGTTTGCGGGAGCGTTTCACCGCACATTTTTTTACGTGTTGATTAACAATTACGAAAAAGTACCGGGTAAAAGCGGCGAACGGACCAGGTAAAGGCTGAAAAGTGTTGCAAACCGCAATCTACGCGGGTTGTCGCTGGACAGGGGAGGCGGGGCTTCATACAATCGACTACATCACCACTGTAGTGCGCTAATTTTCGTTAAGGCGTCAACGCGTATACGAAACGGACGGTTTCTATCAACGCCTTGCAAGTTCAGGAGAGGTATGACGATGTCATTAGAAGTGTTTGAGAAATTAGAATCTAAAGTTCAGCAGGCGATTGATACCATCACTCTGTTACAGATGGAAATCGAAGAGCTGAAAGAGAAGAACAACACGCTGGCGCAGGAAGTACAGAGCGCGCAGCACAGCCGTGAAGAGCTTGAGCGTGAAAACGGTCAGCTGAAAGAACAGCAGCAGGGCTGGCAGGATCGTCTGCAGGCGCTGCTGGGCCGCATGGAAGAAGTCTGATGCTTCCCGCTCCCTCCCGTTCGGGAGGGGGCAAACTCTCCCCGCTCTATATACTCACAAGTTATAGCCAATCTTTTTTTATTCTTTAATCATCAGTCCGCTTTCTGGCACGCTTAATCCATCACAACACTACATAAAGAGAGCGGTGCGATGAATAAGTGGGGCGTGGGGTTAACTCTGTTGCTGGCATCCGCCAGCGTTCTGGCAAAAGACATTCAACTATTAAACGTTTCTTACGATCCAACGCGCGAGCTGTACGAACAGTACAACAAAGCTTTTAGCGCCCACTGGAAGCAAGAAACCGGCGACAACGTGGTGATTCGTCAATCCCACGGCGGCTCCGGCAAACAGGCTACCTCGGTGATCAACGGCATTGAAGCCGACGTGGTGACCCTTGCGCTGGCCTATGACGTTGATGCGATTGCCGAACGCGGCCGAATCGACAAAAGCTGGCTGAAGCGTCTGCCGGATAACTCCGCGCCGTATACCTCAACCATCGTGTTCCTCGTACGCAAAGGCAACCCGAAGCAGATTCACGACTGGAACGACCTGATTAAACCGGGCGTGTCGGTGATTACCCCGAACCCGAAAAGCTCCGGCGGCGCGCGCTGGAACTATCTGGCGGCATGGGGCTATGCCCTGCACCAGAACAATGGCGATCAGGCGAAGGCGCAAGAGTTCGTAAAAGCGCTGTTTAAGAACGTTGAAGTGCTGGATTCCGGCGCCCGTGGTGCGACCAACACCTTCGTGGAACGTGGGATCGGCGATGTGCTGATTGCCTGGGAAAACGAAGCCCTGCTGGCGACCAACGAACTGGGTAAAGACAAATTTGAGATCGTGACCCCGAGCGAATCGATTCTCGCCGAGCCGACGGTTTCCGTGGTGGATAAAGTGGTCGACAAGAAGGGCACTCGCCAGGTGGCGGAAGCGTATTTGAAGTACCTCTACTCGCCGGAAGGCCAGGAGATTGCGGCGAAGAACTTCTATCGTCCGCGCGATCCTGAGATAGCGAAAAAATACGCGAATGAGTTCCCGAAACTGAAGCTGTTCACCATCGATGACGTGTTTGGCGGCTGGACGAAAGCGCAGAAAGAGCACTTTTCCAACGGCGGCACCTTCGACCAGATCAACCAGCGTTAAATAGCCTCTCCTTATCCCCGCTTGCGCTGCGCTTAGCGGGGATACAACTCTTGTCGCCCGGACAGGCGTAAGCCGCGACCCGGGGTTGAGAAGTCTGGTAGCGCCGCCTCCGGGAAAACACACCGAACCTCATCCTGTTTTCATTTGGTCATCAAACTGCGTTACTCTTCCGTTTCTGGCTGAGACAGGAAAAAATAATGCGAAGAGTACGATACCTTTTATTAGCGCTGCTGGTGGTCGTTGTGGCGGCGATGGCCGGCGGCTACTACTGGCTTCATTCCGGCAACCCTGATGCGTTGCGCAAAATTGTTCTGCAACAGTGCGTCCCCAATCAACAGCAGCACCAGAATCCCGCGCCCTGTGCGGAAGTGAACCTCAAGGGCGGCTATGTGCTGTTTAAAGACCGCAATGGCCCGCTGCAGTATCTGCTGATGCCGACTTACCGTATTAACGGCACCGAAAGTCCGCTGCTGCTTAATCCCCTGACGCCGAACTTCTTCTGGCAGGCCTGGCAGGGGCGCGAAATCATGAGCCAGCATCGTGGTTCCGCCGTATCGGATGACGCGGTCTCCTTGACCATCAACTCGCGCAGCGGACGCACGCAAAATCATTTCCATATCCATATCTCCTGCCTGCGTCCCGATGTCCGTACTCAGCTGGACAAGGACGCGCCCGCTATCAGCAGCCGCTGGTTGCCGCTGCCCGGTGGACTACTGGGCCACGAATATCTGGCGCGCCGGGTCACCGAAACGGAGCTGGCGCAGCGCAGTCCGTTCCTGATGCTGGCCGAAGAGGTGCCGGAAGCGCGTGAACATATGGGCCGTTTTGCGCTGGCGATGGCAAAGCAGAGCGATGGCTCGCTGGTGCTGCTGGCGACCGAGCGTAACCTGCTAACGCTTAATCGCGCATCGGCGGAAGAGATTCAGGACCATAGCTGCGCCATTCTGCAATAACCCCACCATATCTGGCGTTTACCTGTCTTATTGTCCGTCGTATTCTTGCTGAAAAAAACGACAGGAGACAGGTATGTCGCTCTGGTTGTCCCACCCTCTGTTCCTTCCTTCTATCATCGTCGGCATCACTATTCTCCTCTGGGCGACTTCGCTACTGCCGGAGTTTATGACCGCGCTGCTGTTTTTTGCCGCAGCGATGATCGCCAAAATCGCGCCGCCGGAGGTCATTTTCGGCGGCTTTGCCTCATCGGCATTCTGGCTGGTGTTCAGCGGCTTTGTGCTGGGGATCGCCATACGCAAAACCGGGCTGGCGGACAGGGCGGCCCGGTCGCTCTCGTCGCGGCTGACCGACTCCTGGCCGCTGATGGTCGGCAGCGTGGTGCTGCTCAGCTATGCGCTGGCGTTTGTGATGCCGTCCAATATGGGGCGTATCGCGCTGCTGATGCCGATTGTGGCGGCAATGGCCAGGCGTGCCGGCATTGAAGAGGGGACGCGCCCGTGGTTTGGCCTGGCGCTGGCGGTGGGGTTCGGGACCTTCCAGCTGTCTGCCACCATCCTGCCCGCCAACGTCCCGAATCTGGTGATGAGCGGCGCGGCGGAGGGATCGTATGGTATCCATTTGAATTATCTTCCCTATTTACTGCTGCATACGCCGGTGCTGGGCTGGCTCAAAGGGGCTGTGCTGATCGCCCTGATATGCTGGCTGTTTCCTGGAAAACCGCACCCGCCGCGCGACATGACGCCGCTGCCGCCGATGAGCCGCGATGAGAAGCGCCTGGCGTGGCTGCTTCTGGTAGTGCTGACGCTCTGGGTGACGGAGAGCTGGCACGGCGTGGGGCCGGCCTGGACGGGGCTGGCGGCAGCGGTGATAACGCTGCTGCCGCGGGTCGGTTTTATCAGCGGCGAGGAGTTTTCCAGCGGCGTGAATATCCGCACCTGTATTTACGTCGCCGGGATTTTGGGGCTGGCTATCACCGTGACGCAAACCGGTATCGGCGGCGTGGTGGGGAATGCCCTGCTGCAGATTATGCCGCTGGATAAAGAGAGTCCGTTCACCAGCTTTCTTGCATTGACCGGCATTACCAGCGCGCTGAACTTTATCATGACCGCTAACGGCGTACCGGCGCTGTATACCACCTTCGCGCAGAGCTTCTCCGATGCGACCGGCTTCCCGCTGCTGAGCGTGATTATGATTCAGGTGCTGGGATACTCCACGCCGCTGCTGCCGTATCAGGCATCACCGATTGTGGTGGCAATGGGGCTGGGGAAAGTGCCTGCGCGGGCGGGAATGCTGCTGTGTGTTGCGCTGGCGGCGGTAAGCTATTTGATTCTGCTGCCGCTGGACTACCTGTGGTATCAGGCGTTGGGGAAACTGTAGGCTGCATCGCTCGGGGATTTTCCCGGAACCTGGCCGGGCAACCGGGCGATAACCCCGGTTGCAAAGCGCGACCGGGGATAGGCCTTAAAGCGAATTACGCTTTTTTCGCGGCTTCTGCTGCTTTAACGATCACCGCGAAAGCGTCAGCTTTCAGGGATGCGCCGCCAACCAGCGCGCCGTCGATGTCCGGCTGGGTGAACAGCTCTGCTGCGTTGCCCGCGTTAACGGAACCGCCGTACTGGATGATCACTTGTTCAGCCACTTTCGCATCAGCTTTCGCGATGTGGTCGCGAATGAATTTGTGTACCGCCTGAGCCTGAGCCGGGGTAGCGGATTTGCCGGTACCGATCGCCCATACGGGTTCATAAGCGATAACTGCGCCTTCGAACGCCGCCGCGCCCTGGGTTTTCAGAACGGCGTCGATTTGACGGGCGCACACTTCTTCCGTTTTGCCCGCTTCGTTTTCCGCTTCGGTTTCACCGATGCACAGAACCGGGATCAGACCCTGCTCTTTCAGTACCGCGAATTTTTTAGCGATGAGCTCGTCGGACTCTTTATGGTAGGTACGACGCTCGGAGTGGCCGATGATGATGTACTGAGCGCCGATGTCTTTCAGCATTTCAGCAGAGGTTTCGCCGGTGAATGCGCCGGACAGGTTCAGGTCAACGTTCTGCGCGCCCAGGTGAATGTGGCTGCCGGCAGCGGCTTGTTTCGCCAGGTCGATGTACATTTCAGGCGGAGCAATGGCAACTGCACAGCCGGTCACGCCAGCCAGTTCGGTACGCAGGTTCGCGACCAGTTCGTTTACCATGTGGCGGCTGCCGTTCAGTTTCCAGTTACCCATCACTAAAGGATGTCGCATTTTTATTCTCCACGCTTTAAAGCGAATTAAGGAATATAGCCGCCCCCGAGGGCAGCATGGTCTGTGAAACAGTATAGAGATTCATCACTGGAAAGGCTTTGCTTTTTGTCATTTATTGTTGTTTTCCAGCGTTTCAGATAGCGCCAGCTTAATCGGTTCAACAGCGAAGGTCAGCCCCTTTTCGCCGTTGTCCGCCACCACATAGCGCACTGCACCTTCCGTTTCAGAGAAGTAACGTTTGCCTTTTCCGGCGGTCAGCAGTTTCTGCAGCTTCTGCTGGCTTTGCGTCAGGCTGAGCGTGGGCACGAACGCGCGCATCACGGCGCTCATATACTCCTGGGCTCTCGCTTTCGCCGCTTTCTGCTGCGGCCCCTGAATCGGTAGCCAGGTGATCTGCATCGATTTAATTTTGAGCGTGCCGCGTTCAAGCGCGGTCGACGCGTAGAGGTTCTCATTGATCTTGGTGGCGGCGCGGGTCAGGTTCGCCTGGTCTTTGCTGGCGGCGACGGCGCGAAATTCATTGAGCGATAGCTTCGGGTTATCGTTGTTGAATTTTTCCCGAAACTCGCTGATGGAAATATCAAAGGCCGGCGCGCCGGAAAGAAGATAGGGCGCCGTAGCGCTGGCGTCTGACTCGGCGGACAACGCTTTTTGGCCGACGGATAATGCCGCCAGCCCAATTAAACATAAGGTTGCCCACTTCTTCATGCCCATCTTCCCTTTTTTTATCTGCTGACGATTAAAACGAGAACCGTCACGCTTGTCAAAAAGTCACGCCTTCAGGGTAAACTACGTCGGTGATGATGATAAGGAATAAAATATGACCCTACAGCAGTGGCTATTCTCAATTAAAGGGCGGATTGGACGTCGCGACTTCTGGATCTGGATCGCTATCTGGATAGTGACCATGAGCGCGCTGTTCACGCTGGCCGGCAGTAATCTTCTTAATTTACAGACGGCGGCTTTTATTCTGGTGTGCCTGCTGTGGCCGACGGCGGCGGTGACCATTAAACGCCTGCACGATCGGGGTAAATCCGGGCTGTGGGCGCTGCTGATGATTCTGGCGTGGATGCTGCTGGCGGGCAACTGGTCGATGCTGCCTGGGGTCTGGCAGTGGGGCGTCGGGCGGTTTATACCCACGCTGATTATCGTCATGATGCTGATCGACCTGGGCGCGTTTGTCGGTACCCAGGGCGCGAATAAGTTTGGTAAAGAGACGCTGGACGTGCGCTGGAAAGCGGAATCCTGATTACCAGTAGTGTTCGGCGGTCATATGACCCGGCCGGCGACGCAGGTGCTTGCTCATCTGCCGGGTCTCTTTCAGCAGCTGCTGGGTGTCGCGCACCATCTGCGGGTTACCGCACAGCATGACGTGGCTGCTCTCAGCGTTCATCGGCAGGCCGACGGCCTCTTCCAGCGCGCCGGTCTCAATCAGGAACGGGATGCGCCCCGTGAGCATGCCCGGCGCGGTTTCCCGGCTGACGACTGACTGGATGCGCAGCTTGCCCGCATAGCGCGCTTCCAGCGCCTGCATCTGCGGCAGATAGCTGAGGTCGGCGGCATACCGTGCGGCGTGCACCAGTACCAGGTTTTTAAAGCGATCCAGGTCCTTCCCTTCTTCGAGAATCGACAGGTACGGGCCAATCGCCGTGCCGGTGGCGAGCATCCATAGCGTGTCGCAATCCGGCACCTCTTCCAGCACGAAGAAACCGGCGGCTTCGCTGACAATCTGCACTTCGTCGCCCGGCTTCAGTGCCGCCAGCCGCGGGCTGAGCTTGCCCTCCGGAACCGTCACCAGATAGAACTCAAGATCGGGGTTGCTGGGGGCGTTGACGTAGGAATAGGCGCGCTGCACGCGTTCTCCGTCTACGTCCAGCCCCAGTTTGGCAAACTGCCCAGCGGTGAAGGGCGCAACCGGCGCGTGAACGGTGAGGCTAAACAGTGCATCAGTCCAGTTCTGTACTTTTACCACTTTGCCCGTAACCCAGTTTGCCATAGCGACTCTCCTCTCAATCTTGTTAACGTATCTTCACCGCGACGAGAGCAGATTTCCAGCCCGAAAAGGCTGGAAAGCTCTATTGATCAAATGTTTTTACAGGATGTGCAGCTGAATATCCGGGTCTTTGCGATCGAGATAATGAATCGATTGAATACGGCGGATAGTGCGTGATTTACCGCGGATCAGCAGGGTTTCGGTGGTGGCCATATTGCCTTTACGGGTGATACCGTCCAGAAGATCGCCCTTGGTGATGCCGGTTGCCGAGAAAACCACGTTGTCGCTGCGCGCCATATCGTCCAGGCGCAGCACTTTGCCTGCTTCAATGCCCATCGCCTGACAGCGTGCCAGCTCGTTTTCGCCGATGCGGCGGTTCTCTTCGCTATCGCCCTTCACGTGGTGACGCGCCAGCAGACGGCCGTTCATATCGCCGTCCAGCGCGCGGATCACCGCAGCGGAAACGACGCCTTCCGGCGCACCGCCGATACCGTACATGACGTCAACTTCGCTGTCCGGCATGCAGGTCAGAATAGAGGCGGCAACGTCGCCGTCGGGGATGGCGAACACGCGCACGCCCAGCTTTTGCAGCTCAACAATGACGTCGTCATGGCGTGGCTTGGCTAAGATGGTGACCGTTAATTCACTCAGCGGCTTATTCAGCGCGCGGGCGATATTATGCAGGTTCTCCGCCAGCGGCAGGTTCATATCGATGGTGCCTTTCGCCCCCGGGCCGACGATCAGCTTTTCCATGTACATATCCGGTGCGTTCAGGAAGCAGCCCTTATCGCCTACCGCCATGACCGCCAGCGCGTTCGCCTGGCCCATCGCCGTCATACGGGTACCTTCGATGGGATCGACAGCGATATCTACCGCATCGCCGTGGCCGGTACCGACGCGCTCGCCGATGTACAGCATCGGTGCTTCGTCGATTTCGCCTTCGCCAATCACGATAGTGCCGTCGATGTTGATCAGGTTGAGCATAATGCGCATGGCGTTGACGGCGGCGCCGTCGGCGGTATTTTTATCACCGCGGCCTAACCATTTGTAGCCTGCCAGCGCGGCGGCTTCGGTGACGCGCGAAAATTCGATGGCCAGTTCTCGTTTCATAATCCACTCATCTGAATAAAAATTATGCGCAGCGTGGCGAGATGACGTTCGCGCTACGCGTTGGAATAGCGTTCGGTTTCCGGCATCCAGCGCTCTATCAGCGCTTGTGCCTGCTGGGGATAGCGTTCGTGAATATGGCGGGCGATGCGCTGAACTTCCGGGATCATGGCCTGATCGCGCAATAAGTCCGCGACTTTAAATTCAGCGTTGCCGGTCTGACGGGTGCCGAGCAGCTCGCCGGGACCGCGAATTTCCAGGTCTTTTTGGGCGATGACGAAACCGTCGTTGCTATCGCGCAGAACCTGCAGGCGCTTCTGGGCGGTTTTTGACAGCGGCGATTTATAGAGCAGCACGCAGTGGGAGGCTACCGCACCGCGCCCGACGCGCCCTCGGAGCTGGTGCAGCTGCGCCAGCCCCAGACGCTCCGGGTTTTCGATGATCATCAGGCTGGAGTTGGGCACGTCCACGCCGACTTCAATCACCGTGGTGGCGACCAGCAGATGCAGCTCGCCCTGCTTGAACGCGCTCATTACCGCCTGCTTCTCGCCGGATTTCATACGCCCGTGCACCAGGCCGATATTCAGCTCCGGCAGCGCGAGCTTCAGCTCTTCCCAGGTGGCTTCCGCCGCCTGAGCTTCCAGCAGATCCGACTCTTCAATCAGCGTACAAACCCAGTAGGCCTGGCGGCCTTCGTGAGTGCAGGCGTGACGTACGCGGTCAATAATATCGCTGCGTCGCGTATCCGGAATGGCCACCGTCGTAACCGGCGTTCGGCCCGGCGGCAGTTCATCGATGACCGAGGTGTCGAGGTCGGCATACGCGGTCATCGCCAGGGTGCGCGGAATCGGCGTGGCGGTCATAATCAGCTGGTGCGGGTGAAATCCCTGCTGTTGCCCTTTCTCCCACAGCGCCAGCCGCTGATGGACGCCAAAACGGTGCTGCTCGTCGATAATCACCAACGCGAGGCCGTTAAACTGGACCTGCTCCTGAAAGATGGCGTGGGTGCCGACAATCATCTGTACCTGTCCGCTGGCGATAGCCTCCTGCTGCGCCAGGCGCGCTTTGCCTTTTTGTTTGCCCGCCAGCCAGCCCACCTCAACGCCCAGCGGTTCGAACCAACTGCGGAAGTTATTGGCATGCTGTTCAGCCAGCAGCTCGGTCGGCGCCATCAGCGCTACCTGTTTGCCGTGGGCGATGGCGCGCAGGGCGGCAAGCGCGGCGACCAGGGTTTTACCGGAGCCCACGTCCCCCTGCACCAGACGCATCATCGGCACGTCCAGCGCCATATCGCGCTCGATTTCAGCCGTGACGCGCGCCTGCGCGCCGGTCGGCGTAAAGGGGAGGGAGGCCAGCAGTTTATCTTTTAGCGTGTCGTAAGCGCTGAGCGCGATGGCGTGGTAGCGCTGGGCGCCTGCCCGCAGCGCCAGCATGCTGAGGTTATGCGCCAGCAGCTCTTCCAGGATTAAGCGCCGCTGAGCCGGATGTTTGCCGCTTTCCAGCTCGCTAAGCTGTAACGTGGGCGGCGGGCGATGCAGCGTGCGCAAGGCGTCCGGCAGGCTCATCATCCCCTGCGCCAGCTCAGGCGGCAGCAGCTCGGCGATCGCGCAGGTTTCAAGCAGCTCCAGCGCCTGGTCGGTGAGCTTACGCAGCGTAGCCTGCTTGATGCCTTCGGTGGTGGGATATACCGGGGTCAGCGTTTCCTGTAAATCAGGGGTACTCATGTCGCCCTGAACCCGATATTCCGGATGGATCATCTCCGCCCCGTGTTTACCGCGCTTCGCCTCACCGTAGGCCAGCACGCGGCGCCCGGTTGCCAGGCTATTTTTCATCGCCGCGCTGAAGTTAAAAAAGCGCATGGTGAGGATGCCGGAGCCGTCGCTTATCTGGCAGGTCATCATCCGGCGGCCGCCGAAAGTGATGTTGCAGTTGAGGACTTCGCCTTCAACGGTGGCATAAACGCCGGGCAGCAGTTCGCCGATTTGATACAGATGGGTGCGGTCTTCGTAGCGTAGCGGCAGGTGCAGAAGCAGATCCTGTACCGTATGCAGGCCGATTTTTGCCAGCTTACTGCTCTGGGCCGCGCCAACGCCCGTCAGGGAATTGAGCGGCACCGCATCCAGCAGACGGCCCTGCATGATTACTTCGCCGCCTGCATGGTGGCCCACCACGCGGCATCGGCTTCGACTTCGCCCTGCTCGTTGACGTGGGGGTAGGGAAGTCCCTTGCGTTTAGCGACCTTCGCCAGCACCGGATAGCCGCCTTCAAACAGCAGGCGCTGCTGGTCTTCTTCCGGCAGCATACTGTTCTCGCGCCGGTACATGCCGGCGTTCTGCCGCTGGCGCTGGGCTTCGTAGAGGATAAGCGCTGAGGCGACGGAAACGTTCAGCGACTGCACCATGCCAATCATCGGAATGATAATGTCCTGGTCCGCCAGGTCTAACGCTTCCTGCGTAATGCCGGTTTTCTCCTGCCCCATCAGGATACAGGTGGGACGGGTATAGTCGATTTCACGGAAATCGACGGCGTTATCAGAGAGATGGGTCGCCAGGATCTGCATGCCCTGGCCTTTTAAATGCGTGACGGCCTCGCCAATAGTACGGTGGGTTTTGACCTGCACCCAGCTATTGCTGCCGGCGGCCGCGGAGGCCATGGTACGCATACGGCTACCGGGCCAGATGGCGTGCACTTCATGCACGCCAACGGCGTCTGCGGTACGAATGACCGCAGAGACGTTATGAGGCTTATGGACCTGCTCCATGCAGACTGTCAGGTCAGGCTGGCGCCTGGCGAGCATCTCGCAGATACGCGCATAACGCTGTAAATTCATGATACTTCATCCTTCGAATGACTCTTTAATCGCGCGGATTACGCGGCCCATCCCCGGGCCTTTCCCCTTACGGGGCCGCTGTAAGCAGCATTCAAATCTGCTCCCGGCAGATTTGTCATTCGCTTGCCGCCTTGACGCAATTCGAATGATTTTGTGGAAGAGCTAGTTTCGGTTACGGGTGACTTTTATTACATCCGGCATGACGCGAATTTTGCGCATGATATTCGCCAGATGCACGCGGTCGCGCGCGGTAAGGCGAATAAAGGCGCTGTAAACGCGGCCATCTTTCTCTTCCGTATTCAGGCTTTGAATATTGGAAGAAGCGGTGTTGATCGCCGCGGTAAGATTCGCCAGGGCACCCTGATGGTTGAACATATCCACCTTGATTTCGGTGATAAATTCCTGCGCCGTTTCTTTGTCCCACTCGACCGCCATAAATTTCTCCGGCTCTTTCTGATAGCCGCGAATGTTACGACAGGACTCATGGTGAATAACCAGGCCTTTGCCCGGGCTGACGTGCGCGATAATCGGGTCACCGGGGATCGGACGGCAGCATTTGGCGAAGGTGATCAGCACGCCATCCGCGCCTTTAATCGGCAGATGATTATGGCCGACAGGCGCTGGCTGTACAGGCACGGCGGTGGTTTCACCCTGCTGCAGGTTTTTTGCTACCACGACGCTCATGGCGTTGCCGAGGCCGATTTCGGCCAGCAGATCGTCAAGCGTGGTCAGCTTCATGCGTTCAAGTTCACGCTGAATGTTCTCTGGCGGGATCTCGGCCAGCTTGCGGCTACCGCCGAGGGCGTGATTGAGCAGGCGGCGCCCGAGGCTTACGGAATCGTCGCGCTTAAGGTTTTTCAGCAACTGGCGAATTTTGGCGCGCGCTTTCGAGCTGACGACAAAGTTCAGCCATGCGGCGTTCGGACGTGCGCCCGGTGCGGTGATGATTTCCACCGTCTGGCCGCTGGAGAGCGACTGCGACAGCGGATACGGCTGGCGGTCGACGCGGGCGCCGACGCAGGCATGGCCGATATCGGTATGCACCGCGTAGGCGAAATCCACCGGCGTCGCGCCAGCGGGCAGTTCGACAATGCGCCCTTCCGGGGTGAAAACGTAAATCTCATCCGGGAACAGATCGGATTTCACGCTCTCAATAAATTCAAATGAACTACCGGCGCTCTGCTGAAGCTCCAGCAGGCTCTGCATCCAGCGCTGGGCGCGGATTTGCGCCGTGGTGCTGCTCTCGCCGCCGTGCTCTTTATAAGCCCAGTGCGCCGCCACCCCCATTTCCGCCATCTGGTCCATGTCTTCGGTACGAATTTGTACCTCAACCGGGACGCCGTGCGGGCCGATCATCGAGGTGTGCAAAGATTGATAGCCGTTCGCCTTTGGAATGGCAATATAGTCTTTGACGCGACCCGGACGCGGCTTGTAAAGGCTGTGCATCTGGCCAAGCACGCGGTAGCAGGTGTCGGAATCATGGACAATCACGCGGAAAGCGTAGATATCCATAATCGAGTGAAAGCGCTGCTCTTTGAGCACCATCTTGCAGTAGATGGAGTACAAATGCTTTTCGCGACCGCTAACGCGACAGGGAATTCCCGCTTCCTGCAAACGCCCTTCGATTTCGGAGAGGATCTTTTGAATCATCTCTTTACGGTTGCCGCGCGCCGCTTTAACCACCTCTTTAATGACGCGGTAGCGGTTAGGATACAGCGCCTCAAAGCCCAGCTCTTCGAGCTCGGTTTTGATGTGATGGATACCTAAACGGTGCGCCAGAGGGCTGTAGATTTCCAGCGTTTCGCGGGCAATGCGGCGGCGCTTGTCCGGGCGCAATGAGCCCAGCGTGCGCATGTTATGGGTGCGGTCAGCGAGCTTGATAAGGATGACGCGGATATCCTGCACCATCGCCATAATCATTTTGCGAAAGTTTTCAGCCTGGGCCTCTTTCTTGTCGCGAAACTTAAGCTTATCAAGTTTTGACACCCCCTCTACCAGTTCAGCAACGCTTTTACCGAAAAGCTGCTCCATGTCCTGGTAGGTGGCGGGGGTATCTTCTATCACGTCGTGCAGCAGAGCGGCCATCAGCGTTTCATGGTCGAGTTTCATCTCGGCCAGGATACAGGCTACCGCTACCGGGTGCGTGATATAGGGTTCACCGCTTGAACGTGTCTGGCCCTCGTGAGCGTCACGTGCAACGAGATAAGCCTGCCGAAGACGTTTAATTTGCTCTTCGGGCAGGTAGTTTTGAATCAGCTGATTCAGGCTTTCAAACAGATACAAGGGCGACCCGCAGTGTGATTAACGACGACCTTCAGCAATAGCGGTAACGGCTTGTAATTCAGCGGCTTCCTGCTCTTGCTGTTCCTGGCGCTCACGAACGTCGAGGATCTTGTTGTTGATCAGACCTTCTTCGATTTCGCGCAGTGCGATAACGGTAGTTTTATCGTTTTCTTCCGGTACCAGCGGATCCTTTCCGCCTACCTGCATCTGACGAGCGCGACGCGCGGCGACCAGTACCAGGTCAAAACGGTTACCAATTTTCTCTACAGCGTCCTGAACAGTTACGCGTGCCATACTTAAAATGCTCCACAGGTGAAGAAATGACTGGGCATGATACTGAATGTGGGTTCAGTCTGCCAACAGTTTGGTGATTAAAGCGCCATGTCGCTGCTTTTGGCGGCTCATGCGCAGACGTTCGGCGCGAATAATAATTTTCAAATCGCTCAGCGCGGTATCAAAATCATCATTCACAATCAGGTAATCATACTCCGCGTAATGGCTCATTTCTGCAACTGCCTGCGCCATACGTTTCGCGATAACCTCTTCGCTATCCTGACCGCGGCCGCGCAGGCGACGATCAAGCTCATCTTTTGACGGCGGCAGAATAAAAATGCTGCGCGCGCCGGGCATTCTGTTGCGGATTTGCTGCGCGCCCTGCCAGTCGATATCAAGGAAGACGTCGACCCCGGTCGCCAGTACCTGCTCGATAGCTTCGCGCGAGGTGCCGTAATAGTTGCCAAAGACTTCTGCATGTTCAAGAAAAGCGTCTCTGCCAATCATCGTCCTGAATTCGTCGTGATTCACAAAGAAATAGTGTTCACCGTGCACTTCACCCGGGCGCGGAGCGCGCGTGGTATGCGAAACAGAAACCTGAGAGTCGTACAACGGTTGGGTTTTTAATAAAGCCTGAATCAGGCTGGATTTACCCGCGCCGCTAGGGGCGGAAACAATATAAAGCGTGCCTTGAGCCATGAGTGTCTTTTGTATGTGGTGGTCGAAATAGAGCTTACATACGAGCCTATTATACACGGCGGCACCGCGTGACGCAGTCCCTGTCACACTTTTTGCGTTCTTTCTTTCATTTTGCTTGCCGTTTCCCTGATTTCTCCGGGCGTTGCAGAAACAACGCAGAAAACCTGGATGCCTGCTCGCAGCGTTAAAAATCCCTCCTCGCGGACGAAAATACGCCTGCGGCACAATCGCTGACGAGAAAACAGGAGGGCATCGCGATGCAAAATGGAGTCTGGGCGCTGGTGCTGTGGATGCTGGTGGGATACGGGCAGGCAGCCTGCCCCGCGTGGCCGCAGGCCAGGGCCGATCGGGAGATTGAACGTCTCAGCCAGCAGATAACGGAATGGAAAAACGCCTACTGGCAGCAGGGGAGCAGTACGGTAAGCGATGAGGTCTATGACCAGCTTGCGGAGCGGCTGGCGTACTGGCGGCGCTGCTTCACCGGCGAGGCTCCCGTTCACGATGCGTCTCCTCCCCTAAAAGGGGAGGCCAGACATCCGGTGGCGCACACCGGCGTGCGTAAACTGGCAAATCAAGCCGACGTGGCGCGCTGGATGCGCGGTCAATCCGGCATGTGGGTACAGCCTAAAGTCGATGGCGTCGCGGTCACGCTCGTGTATCGGCAGGGGCGTCTGACCCAGGCGATAAGCCGGGGTAATGGCCTGGCCGGGGAAGACTGGACGGCCAGGGTCTTGCAGATCCCCTCCGTGCCTAAAGTCTCTGATGGTCTACTCGCGAATAGCGTGCTGCAAGGCGAGCTGTTCCTGCTCCGCGAGGGGCATGTGCAAAAGCGAATGGGCGGCATGAACGCGCGGGCAAAAGTAGCCGGCATGATGATGCGACAGGAGGCGCAAGCGGAGCTTGATAGGCTGGGCATCTTTATCTGGGCGTGGCCAGATGGTCCAGAGGATATGGAACAGCGGCTGGCGCTGCTGCGGCACGGCGGCTTTCTTTACAGCGCGCTTTTTTCGCATCCTGTCGCGGATGCGCAGCAGGTTGAACAGTGGCGCCAGCGCTGGTTCACTTCACCGCTGCCTTTTGCCACCGATGGCGTTGTGGTGCGGCGGGCGAAAGAGTCCTCCGGGCGCTTCTGGGTTCCGGGTCAGGGCAATTGGGTTATCGCCTGGAAATATCCGCCAGCCTCGCGGGTTATGGAGGTTCGCGGTATCAGCTTCAGCACCGGTCGTAGCGGTAAAATAGCCGTGGTGGCGCTCCTGGAGCCGCAGCTGCTGGACGATAAGCGCGTGCAGCGGGTGAACGTCGGCTCGGTATCCCGCTGGCACAATCTGGACATCGGTGTTGGCGATCAGCTGCAAATCAGCCTTGCCGGGCAGGGGATACCGCGCATCGATTCGGTCGTCTGGCGCACGGCTCAGCGTAATAAACCCCAGCCACCGGCGGCGCGTTTCAATGCCTTAACCTGCTATTTCGCCACCCCAGAGTGCGCGGAGCAGTTTCTCTCGCGGCTGGTCTGGCTCTCATCCCGATCGGTTCTCGATATTGACGGCGCGGGGGAAACGCTGTGGCGCTCCCTGCATGACGCGCGCGGCATGGAGCATCTCTTCTCATGGCTGGCGTTTACGCCGGAGCGGCTGCAATCCATCCCGGGCATCTCTGCGCAGCGCGGGCAGCGGCTGTGGCATCAGTTCAACCTTGCGCGCGAACGGCCTTTCCTGCGCTGGATACAGGCAATCGGCGTGCCCATACCGAAGACGGCATTTGCCGGGCTGAAGGAGGATGACTGGCAACGGATGCAGGATCGCAACGAAGAGCAGTGGCGACGCCTGCCGGGCATCGGGGAAGAACGGGCGCGGCAGCTGGTGACGTTCTTGCATCATCCGGATGTCGCCGCGCTAGCGAAGTGGCTAAGCGGGCAACACGTTCCGGGATTCTGAAAGCACTAATGTGCGCTATGGTTGTAGTTAAATACCGGCAGGCCCAGCTTCCAGCGCAGCGCCAGCATGCGGGCGGTAAAGCCGAACAGCAGGGTGGAGATCACCACCACATCGTGATTGCTGACGTAATGCTGGAGCGCGATATAAAGCACCGCGGCGGCGAATGATACCCCGGCGTACAGCTCTTTCTGGAACACCAGCGGGATGCGCTTGCAGAACATATCGCGCAGCACGCCGCCAAAGACGCCGGTGATCACGGCGGCAATGGAGGCGATGACCGGGCCCTGGCCCATATCCAACGCGATCTGGGCGCCAATGATAGAAAACACGATCAGGCCGAGCGCATCAAGCACCAGAAACAGACGGCGCAGATGCGGCATCACCGGCGCGGCAATTGTGGTCAGGACCGCGGCGACGGCGACAATAATCACGTATTCAGGGTGCTGCACCCAGCCCAGCGGGTAGTGGCCAAGCAGAATATCGCGCACTGAACCGCCTCCGAGAGCCGTCGCGGTGGCAATAATAATGACGCCAAACGTATCCATACGGCGGCGTCCGGCAGCCAGCGCGCCGGTCATGGCTTCCGCCGTAATCCCAATCAGATAAAGAATATGAAGCAGCATAAATCCCCCACGGTGATGGCGGAAGGTTAACGATTTGTGCTCAGGATCACGATTGAGATTTTCTAAAGTGAATGCGTTTAACCTGGTTAAACTAATGCACGATCGGTTTAAATCGGCTGAAGTTAACGGTTTATTTGTCATTTATTCATTTTTATTGATTATAAAAAGTAATGTGAAAGCCGTCGATGCGTAGCGGTATTGAAAACGCGATGAATACCTGTTGTTTAACTCTCAACCTTTATCCTTTTATTTTCCTCCTTCAAGGCCTCAGAAAATGACTGCAGCAGCTGGCAATAAAAACTATCTCACCCGCCTGATTGCCGTTGTGCTGACGGGGCTGCTTGCCGGCCTGTCAGGCATGGTTCTGGCGCTGATTTTACACGCAATTCAGCACCTGGCCTTTGGCTACAGCCCTGGGCAGATCGTGAGCGCGGAGTCATTTCTACAGGGCGTCACGGATTCATCCTGGCCTCGCCGCCTCTTGGCAATCGTCGCGGGAGGAGCCATCGCAGGATTCGGCTGGTGGCTCCTTGGGCGCTATGGGCAGAAGCGGGTCTCAATAGCGTCAGCGGTGGCGAATCCTGCGGTGCCAATGCCTGCGTGTACCACAACGATTCATGCCCTGTTGCAGATCGTCACCGTGGCGCTGGGCTCTCCGCTTGGCCGCGAAGTGGCTCCGCGTGAAATGGGCGCGCTGGGGGCAGGGATGGTGGCGCGTAAGCTGGGACTGCTGGCGGATGAAACCCGAACGCTGGTTGCCTGCGGCGCCGGTGCGGGCCTGGCGGCGGTGTATAACGTTCCGCTGGCCGGGGCGTTATTCAGCCTTGAGGTAATGCTGCTGTCGTTTAGCTGGGAAAAAACGCTGGCGGCGATGATTACCTCGGCGATTGCCGCGTGGACGGCAACGCTCGGGTTAGGCGAGGAATCGCAATACCATTTTACTTCCGACATCCTGCCGCATTCATTTCTCTGGTGGGCGATTATCGCTGGCCCCATTCTTGGCGCCGGGGCCTGGCTCTTTCGCAAAGCGACCAGCACGGCTCGCTCGGGCGTTCGAAGCAACTGGCAGATGCCGGTTTTCTGTCTGCTGGCGTTTTCCCTGCTTGCCGTCCTCAGCCTCTATTTCCCCCAGCTTCCGGGAAACGGTAAAGGGCCTATGCAGCTGGCTCTCAGCGATGAACTGGGTTTCCCCGGGGCGGCGATGCTGCTGGCGCTAAAAATGGTGGTGATTCTGGCGGTGCTGCGCGGCGGCGCGGAGGGCGGGCTGCTGACGCCGGGGCTGGCGGTTGGCGGCCTGACCAGCCTGCTGCTGTGTATGCTCTGGCAACAGCTGCTTCCCGGCGGAGATTACGGCAGTTTTGCTCTCGTTGGCGCGGCGGCGTTCCTCGCCGCATCCATGCAGATGCCGCTAACGGCGGTGGCGCTGGTGATGGAGTTCACCCACATGGATCACAGCTATCTTGCTCCCACTCTGCTGTGCGCTGCAGGGGCGTTTTTAACCTGTCGGATACTGGATAAAAACTATTCCTTCTGAAACGCGGCGAAAATAAAAGGCCATGATTTACCATAGCCTTTTGTCCGAACGTGATGTGGCGGGCGGGGAACCGTTACTCGATGTTTTGGATCTGCTCGCGCATTTGTTCGATCAGCACTTTCAGCTCAATGGCGGAGTTCGTCACTTCGGCATTGATTGATTTAGACGCCAGGGTGTTCGACTCGCGGTTGAACTCCTGCATCATAAAGTCGAGGCGGCGACCGACCGCTTCTTTCTTCTTCAGAATATTCCACGTCTCTTTCACGTGTGCTTCCAGACGATCCAGCTCTTCGGCAACGTCTATACGCTGCGCCATCAGCACCAGCTCCTGCTCGAGGCGGTTGTTTTCCAGCTGTACTTCCGCATCTTCCAGCTTGGCAACCAGACGCTCGCGCTGCCACTGCAAAATTTCCGGCATATGGGCACGTACTTTAGCCACCTCGGCCGTCACGCCATCGAGACGCTGTTCGATCAGCGCTTTCAGCGCCTGGCCTTCGGTTTCGCGGGCGATGATAAAGTCATCCAGCGCACCGTTTAACGCGCCCAGAATTTCGGCGGCAATGGCGTCCAGATCCTGTTCATGGGCCGACATCACGCCAGGCCAGCGCAGAATATCGACCGGATTGATTTCGCCTTCGTCGCTCTGCATTTTGACCCAGTTGGCGGCGTTAACCAGCTGCTTTGCCAGTTTTTCGTTAAGGATCAGCTCACCCTGCGCGCTCGGGTCCTGCTCAAAACGCAGGGTACATTCGACTTTACCGCGGGTCAGACGGGAGCGAATACGTTCACGCACCACGGGCTCCAGGCTACGGAACTGCTCCGGCAGGCGGAAGTAGGTTTCCAGATATCGTTGGTTTACCGAGCGCAGTTCCCACGCGGCGCTACCCCATTCACCCTTGATTTCACGCCGGGCGTAGGCGGTCATACTGCGGATCATAGACGTTCCTGTTTTTAAAGGAGAGTGGGGTGGATTATAGCTTTCGAGGCCTTATCAGGATAGGAATAAGCGCGCATTATCCGTATAATGCGCAGCCACATTCGTTTCAAGCCGGAGAACATCATGCGTCCAGCAGGCCGTAGCGCTAATCAAGTGCGCCCAGTAACCCTGACCCGTAACTACACAAAACACGCAGAAGGCTCCGTGCTGGTCGAATTTGGTGACACGAAAGTATTGTGCACCGCTTCTATTGATGAAGGCGTGCCGCGCTTTCTGAAAGGCCAGGGCCAGGGGTGGATCACCGCCGAATACGGCATGCTGCCGCGTTCTACCCACACGCGTAACGCGCGTGAAGCCGCAAAAGGTAAGCAGGGCGGACGCACCATGGAAATCCAGCGCCTGATCGCGCGTGCGCTGCGCGCTGCAGTTGACCTGAAAGCACTGGGTGAATTCACCATCACGCTGGACTGTGACGTGCTGCAGGCAGACGGCGGCACCCGTACCGCGTCTATCACCGGAGCCTGCGTGGCGCTGGCCGATGCGCTGAATAAGCTGGTCGCAGCCGGTAAGCTGAAAACCAACCCGATGAAAGGAATGGTGGCGGCGGTCTCCGTAGGCATCGTGAATGGCGAAGCGATTTGCGATCTGGAGTACGTTGAAGATTCCGCGGCGGAAACCGATATGAACGTGGTGATGACCGAAGATGGCCGCATCATTGAGGTGCAGGGTACGGCGGAAGGCGAGCCGTTCACCCATGAAGAACTCCTCACCCTGCTGGCATTGGCCCGGGGGGGTATCGAATCCATTGTCACGACGCAGAAAGCGGCGTTGCAAAACTAGTTTTTAAGGCGACTGAGAAGTCGCCTTTTTTTTGTCCGTAGAAAAGTAAGATGAGGAGCGAATCCATGAAACCGTATCAGCGCCAGTTTATTGAGTTTGCGCTTAACAAGCAGGTACTTAAGTTTGGCGAGTTTACGCTGAAATCCGGGCGCAAGAGCCCCTATTTCTTCAACGCCGGCCTGTTTAATACCGGGCGCGATCTGGCTCTGTTAGGCCGTTTTTACGCCGAAGCGCTGGTGGATTCCGGGATTGATTTTGACCTGCTGTTCGGCCCGGCCTATAAAGGCATTCCGATTGCCACGACCACGGCGGTCGCGCTGGCGGAACACCATGACCGCGATCTGCCTTACTGCTTTAACCGCAAAGAGGCGAAGACTCACGGCGAGGGCGGAAACCTGGTGGGGAGCGCGCTGCAGGGCCGCGTCATGCTGGTGGATGATGTTATTACCGCAGGCACCGCGATTCGGGAATCGATGGAAATTATTCAGGCCAACGGCGCTGAGCTGGCGGGCGTACTGATCTCTCTGGATCGTCAGGAGCGCGGGCGCGGCGAAATCTCCGCGATTCAGGAAGTTGAGCGCGACTACGGCTGTAAAGTAATTTCTATCGTGACGCTGAAAGACCTGATTAGCTATCTGGAAGAGAAGCCGGAAATGGCTGAACACCTGAGTGCCGTTCGCGCCTATCGCGAAGCGTACGGCGTATAAATATCTGCCCGGCAGGCAACGGTCTGTCGGGTCGATTGCCGGCAAAACGGCCAGCCGCGGCGAGAAGAGCGCCAGGGTATCAATGCGGATAATGCCGGGCATTCCTGCGGGAAGAGATGCAGCCCTTCGGGCTGCACAGAGACCGGCGAGAATTATTTCAGCTGGGCGGCGACCAGCGGCCAGCGGGCGTCAAAATCGTCCGTCGGGCGATATTTAAACTCGCTGCGCACAAAGCGCGATAGCATCCCTTCGCAGAATGCCAACAGCTGGCTGGCCAGCAGGGCTTCATCGACGGTATAGCCTTCGCCTTCGCGCATTTTCTTTTCACGCAACACCTGACGCAGCTGGACTTCAATGCGCTCGAACAGCTGATTGATGCGGTCCTGAAGCCGGTCCTGTTCAAACATCAGCGCATGGCCGGTCAGAATTCTTGTCAGCCCAGGATTACGCTCGCCAAACCCAAGAATCAACAGCACAATCAGACGCAGGCGCGCTGAAGTGTCTTTTTCATCCTTTAAAATCAAATTGATGCGCGTAATCAGGCTGTCTTCGATAAATTCAATCAGGCTGTCAAACATGCGGGTCTTGCTAGGGAAGTGCCGATACAGAGCCGCTTCGGATACGCCAACGGACGCCGCCAGTTTCGCTGTGGTAATGCGCTGACTTCCATCGCTGGATTCAAGCATTAGCGCCAGAGATTGAAGTATTTCTTCGCGACGATTCCTTTTCGCAGTTTGTTTTTCTGCCATGTTTTAAAATACCCCTGAAAAAAAGCACTTGTCAGGCAGGCACCCACAAAGCGACCGCAAGCTGTTGCCTGCGGTGATGTTATTGCATTAGTGCGCTTTGCGATGCTGGTTCCACTTCATCCTTCAGGCAGCCCTTTTGCCGGCAGCGCCCCGAAAGAGTTTTGTCTATCGCCGGGCTTATTGACGCCCTGAGTGACCGAAGCCGCCTTCGCCGCGATCGGTGGCGTCAAAATCTTCCACCAGGTTAAATTCTGCCTGCACAACGGGCACAAACACCATTTGCGCGATACGCTCGCCGGGTTCGATGCTGAAGCTCTGCTGGCTGCGGTTCCAGACGGAAACCATCAGCTGGCCCTGATAGTCAGAATCAATCAGACCGACCAGGTTACCCAGTACGACGCCGTGCTTATGGCCCAGCCCGGAGCGCGGGAGAATGACCGCGGCCAGAGAAGGATCGGCAATATGAATCGCCAGGCCGGTCGGCACGAGGGTGGTTGCGCCGGGAGCCAGCTCTACGGCGTCATCGAGACAGGCTCGCAGGTCAAGTCCGGCGGAGCCGGAGGTGGCATAGGTCGGCAGCGGAAATTGCTGACCAACGCGCGGGTCCAGAATCTTAACGTCGATTTTTTTCATCATAACGGGTAACGATCTCGTCGAGTAATAATTGGCCCAGGAGTTCCTTGCGCTCAAGTGCTAAGCGCTTATCTCCCTCCTGCCAGAAAAGGTGTAATGCATTGCTGTCGCTGTTAAATCCTTGATTTGGCTGTGAAACATCATTAGCGCAAATCAGATCAAGATTTTTGCGGGCTCGCTTTTGCCGTGCGTATTCTTCCACATTATTTGTTTCGGCGGCAAACCCAACGACGTAAGGGCGGTTGGCCTTAAGCGCGGCGACCCCTGCGACGATATCCGGATTTTTAACCATTTTCAGGGTTAATTCATCACCTTGTTTTTTGATTTTTTCTTCGGCGATGGCGACCGCACGGTAGTCAGCGACCGCCGCACAGCCAATAAAAATATGCTGCTGAGGCGCGCTGTTTTGCACCGCTGCTTCCATTTCCAGCGCGGTGGTGACATCAATTCTGTGTACAAACGGCGGCGTAGGCAGCGAAACCGGGCCGCTCACCAGCGTGACGTTCGCCCCGCGGCGCGCGGCGGCGGCGGCAATCGCGAAGCCCATCTTACCTGAACTGTGATTGGTGATATAACGCACCGGATCCAGCGGCTCGCGGGTGGGGCCCGCGGTAATCATGATGTTCAGATGTTGCAAATCTTTGACAGGCGAGAAATGCTGCGCGGCCATATCCACAATGGTCAGCGGGTCCAGCATCCGCCCCGGGCCAACATCGCCGCAGGCCTGGCTGCCGCTGTCCGGACCCCAGACCAGCAGACCGCGGGCGGCAATGACGTCCAGATTATGCTGAGTGGCGGCGGCGCGATACATCTGCTGATTCATGGCGGGCACGACGGCGACCGGCGACGGCGTCGCGAGACAAATCGTCGAAACAAGATCGTTGGCCATCCCTGCCGCGACGCGAGCGATTAGGTCGGCGGTGGCGGGGGCGAGAATGACCAGGTCGGCCCATTTCCCCAGCTCAATATGGCCCATCGCCGCTTCGGCGGCCGGGTCGAGCAGGCTGTCGGAAACCGGATAACCGGATACCGCCTGTAGACTTAATGGCGTAATGAAGGCTTTTGCGGCTTCCGTCATGGCGACGCGGACATCCGCGCCGCGGTCACGCAGGCGGCGCACCAGTTCCGGCGTTTTATAGGCAGCAATGCCGCCGCTCACGCCAAGAACGATCTTTTTACCAGCCAGACTCATCATGATTTTTTCCTGTTGCGGTACACCAGAATTCGCGCATCTTATCACAATCCTGACGGCATCGTGTGCCTCGCGGAGATACACTTTGCGAGGCGCTACGCAGGGATAAAACTTGCGTCTCGGCGGCGCAAAAAGGCTGTGCCAGGATAGCGCGCAGTGGGAAGGAGATGCCGCGATGGAAATACAAGAAACCCTGATGCCGAGGGAAAAGATGCAGCGCTACGGTATCGAAGTTTTGTCGGATATTGAGCTGTTGGCGCTATTTTTACGTACCGGTACCCGCACGCAGGACGTAATGACATTTTCGCGGGAGCTGCTACAGCGTTTTGGCTCGCTGTACGGCCTGCTATCGGCGGAAGAGTCGCAGTTTGCTGAGGTGGAAGGCATTGGTCTGGCGAAATATGCGCAGCTAAAAGGGATTGCTGAACTGGCGCGACGCTATTTTAGCCTGCGAATGACGGAAGAACCCTCGCTGGTTACCCCATCGATGACGCGGGAATTTCTGCAAAGCCAACTGGCCGACGAAGAGCGCGAGATCTTCATGGTGATCTTTTTAGACAATCAGAACCGGGTATTGAAACATAGCCGACTTTTTTCTGGTACTCTTAGCCACGTTGAGGTGCATCCGCGAGAAATCGTACGCGAAGCCATCAAAGTGAACGCCGCCGCGGTGATCCTGGCACATAATCATCCATCCGGTAGTCCTGAGCCGAGCAAGGCCGACAGGTTGATTACCGAAAGAGTGATAAAATGTTGTCGATTCATGGATATACGTGTGCTGGATCACCTTGTTATTGGCCGCGGAGCGTACGTATCTTTTGCTGAACGCGGCTGGATTTAGCCCCGATCGCGCGATCCATCGGGATCTTTGTCTGTTCGGGACTTGAGCACATCGCCGAGTCAGCGTATACTACGCCACCTTTGAGAATCTCGGGTTTGGCATTTGGGCCTGGCAATCGAGAGTTCGCTTAGAACTGCGATGACCGGGCTGTAAAGCCTGACGAGGCGCCAATACCCCATACGAAGCTCGAGCTAATTTGATTTTTGGAGAATAGACATGTCCCGAGTCTGCCAAGTTACTGGCAAGCGTCCGGTGACCGGTAACAACCGTTCCCACGCACTGAACGCGACTAAACGCCGTTTCCTGCCGAACCTGCACTCTCACCGTTTCTGGGTTGAGAGCGAGAAGCGTTTTGTCACCCTGCGCGTATCTGCTAAAGGTATGCGTGTTATTGATAAGAAAGGCATCGATACAGTTCTGTCAGAACTGCGTGCCCGTGGCGAAAAGTACTAAGTACTTAGAGGAAATAAATCATGGCTAAAGGTATTCGTGAGAAAATCAAGCTGGTTTCTTCTGCTGGTACTGGTCACTTCTATACCACCACGAAGAACAAACGTACTAAGCCGGAAAAACTGGAACTGAAAAAGTTCGATCCAGTTGTCCGTCAGCACGTTTTATACAAAGAAGCTAAAATCAAATAATTTTAGATTCCTTGTAATAAAAAACCCCGCCCTGGCGGGGTTTTTTATTATCAAGACTACGCTACCGTCTACACCGTTGGCGCTGGCGAACGTTTACCCCCTGCGCCAGGCGGAAGAGCATGCTGAACAATCATTGCCCTGAACCTCGTCGCTGAACGCGGTAAGATAGTGCATCTTGCCGTTTTTGTTCGAGAAAAGAATGCCTGAATTACCTGAAGTAGAAACCAGCCGCCGCGGCATTGAGCCGCACCTGGTGGGAGCCACCATCCTGCACGCCGTTGTGCGCAACGGGCGCCTGCGCTGGCCCGTTTCTGAAGAGATCTATCGTCTGAGCGACGTTCCGGTGCTCAGCGTACGCCGCCGCGCTAAATATCTGCTGCTGGAACTGCCCGACGGCTGGATTATCGTCCACCTTGGGATGTCGGGAAGCCTGCGTATCCTGAGCGAAGAGCTGCCTGCGGAAAAACACGATCACGTGGACCTGGTGATGAGTAACGGCAAGGTGCTGCGCTATACCGACCCGCGTCGTTTTGGCGCCTGGCTGTGGACCAAAGCGCTGGAAGGGCATCCGGTGCTGGCGCATCTGGGGCCGGAGCCGCTGAGCGATGAGTTCAACGTCGATTATCTGCAGGCGAAGTGCGCGAAGAAGAAAACCGCGATTAAGCCCTGGCTAATGGATAATAAGCTGGTGGTCGGCGTGGGCAATATCTACGCCAGCGAATCGCTCTTTTCGGCGGGTATTCATCCCGACAGGCTGGCCTCTTCGCTGTCGCGCGAGGAGTGCGGGCAGCTGGTGAAAGTGATTAAGCTGGTCCTGCTGCGATCCATCGAACAGGGCGGGACGACGCTGAAAGATTTCCTGCAAAGCGACGGTAAACCGGGCTACTTTGCCCAGGAGCTGCAGGTGTATGGCCGCAAGGGCGAGCCGTGCCGCATTTGCGGGACGCCGGTTATCGGCAGTAAACACGCCCAGCGGGCGACGTTTTATTGCCGCCAGTGCCAGAAGTAATATGCGGTGGTTGCCGTGGACCCGGCTCGCGCTGCGCTTAGCCGGGCTACAGGGCTGCGCTTGGTCCGGTAGCCCGGACAGATGCGCAGCAGCGCCTCCGTGAAGAGCCCCGATGGCGCAGGATTACAGCTTCTTCAGCAGCGCCTGGTGAACGTTTGCCGGCAGAAAGTGAGAAACGTCGCCCTGGTGGCGCGCCACTTCTTTTACCAGCGAAGAGGAGATAAACGACCACTCTTTGCACGGCATCAGAAATACGCTCTCCAGCGTCGGCATCAAATGACGGTTCATATGCGCCAGCTGCATCTCATATTCAAAATCCGCCACCGCCCGCAGGCCGCGAATTAAAATGTTCGCCTGCTGCGCGCGGGCAAAATTGGCCATTAAATCGCTGAAGCCAATAACCTCAACGTTGACCAGATGCGCCGTTGCCTGGGTGGCCAGCGCGATGCGCTCGTCGAGAGTGAACATCGGCTTTTTGCTCGGGCTGGCGGCAATAGCCAGCAGCACCTTATCGAACATGCTGGCCGCGCGGGTGACGATATCGATATGGCCGTTGGTGATAGGGTCGAAGGTTCCCGGATAGATCGCTTTTGTGCTCATAATGACACTTTCTCCGAGTAGCCGCGGCTCAGGGCCCACAGCTCGGTGTATTTATTAAACGTGTATTGCGCGTTGACCACCGCCAGCAGCCAACCTTGTTTCCCATCCAGAATGCCCCCGCGCAGCAGCAGCGTTTTCACAAAGGCGCCCAGCGTATGGCCGAAGATAGCGGCCAGCGAGGTCTTCTTCCCTCTTTGATGGCGCTCCTGCGCCCAGGCGGCGGCGTAGGCCAGCTGCTTTTGCTGAAAGCCGGAAAAATCGCGGCAGGTCAGATGCAGCAGGTCCCCCGCGAGTTCGATAACCTGCGCGCCCTGGGCGTCGAGAGATTCGTGGACCAGATTAGCGTTATAGCGGTAACGGTCGCGTTCGTACAGGCGCATCACGCGGTCGGGGTACCAGCCGCTGTGGCGCATAAAGCGACCAAGGAAATAGTTGCGCCGGGCGATGCTGTATATCGCGCCGCTTTGCGGCGCGACCAGCACGCTGCGGATGGACTGCGCAAGCTCTGGGGTAACGCGCTCGTCGGTATCGATCATCAGCACATAGTCGCCGGTGGCGTAGGCCTGGGCGCGCTGGCGCTGAATACCGTAGCCCTGCCAGTCGCGATTGACATACACCTGAACGCCCTGGCTGCGGGCGAGTTCGACGGTGTTGTCGCTGCTGCCGGAATCCAGCAGCACTATCTCATCGGCCCAGCTTACCGACGCCAGACAATCAGGCAGCAGATCCGCCGCGTTTTTGGCGATCATCACGACAGAAAGTCGAGGCGACATCAGTGGCTCCGCTGCGGCAGATAGGGTTGCAATAACTGTAGCAGACGAGAGAGCGCGCCCTGGTTTTGGTGCAGAACTTCCACCGCATGGCGACCGTACCACAGACGGTAATCTTCATCGGTCAGCAGGTTAGACACTTGCGTTACCAGCGAGTCGGCGTCGGTGACGGTAATCAGTCCATCGTCCTGCTGCAGCTTGGCGCAGATATCTTTGAAGTTGAACGTGTGAGGACCCATCAGTACCGGTATCGCATGGGCGGCGGGCTCCAGCGGGTTATGGCCGCCGCGCTCTACCAGGCTACCGCCGACAAACGCGAGGTCGGCAATACCGTACAGCAGCATCAGCTCGCCCATGGTATCGCCAATCACCACCTGGGTACTGTTCGACGGGATTTCGCCGGTGCTGCGCAGGGTGTAGCTCATTCCTGCTTTTTGCACCATCTCGCGGGCGTCGCCGAAGCGCTCCGGGTGGCGAGGGACAAGGATCAGCAGCAGGCTGGGGAAACGCTCGAGCAGCTTTTTATGCGCCTGAAGAATAATTTGTTCTTCACCGTCGTGGGTGCTGGTGGCAATCCACACCTGGCGGTGCGGCGCCCACTGGCGGCGTAGGGTGATGGCGCGAGCCGCCAGCTCCGGCGTGACCGAAATATCAAACTTCAGGCTGCCGGTGACCGCCAACTGATTGCGTTTCAGGCCAAGGGCGATAAAGCGGTTGGCGTCTTCTTCGTTCTGCGCGGCGATAAGCGTAATGCGGCTCAGCAGCCGACGCATAAATTTACCCAGTTTGGCATAGCCTTTCGCCGAGCGTTCGGACAGACGAGCGTTAGCGATCACCAGCGGGATTTTACGCTTGTGCAGCGTGGCGACCATGTTCGGCCAGAGTTCGGTTTCCATGACGATAACCAGCTTTGGCTGAACGGTATTGAAGAAGCGGTTCATCGCGCCGGGCAGGTCGTAGGGCAAATAGACGTGATGCACGTCTTTGCCAAAAGCGGACATGGCGCGTTCAGAGCCGGTTGGCGTCATGGTGGTGACGGTGATCGGCAGATAGGGGTAACGGTGGCGTAGCGCGCGCACCAGCGGAATAGCCGCCAGCGTTTCACCTACGGAAACGGAATGCAGCAGGATGCCACCCGGTTCTACCTTGTTCTGGCAGAAGCCATAACGTTCCTTCCAGCGTTTACGATAGGCAGGGGCCTTACGGCTGCGTAACAGCAGTCGCAGCCACACCAGCGGCTGAATGAGGTAAAGTAGGGCGGTATAAAGCAATTCCAAGCGATTTATCCGTATTTATGTTTTTGCGGGCAAATTCTAAGCATTTAACCCGCGTAAAGCTATCTCTTTGGCGGAAACTAAGGGATTCAGTATTAAGCCGCGTCGCGATAGCGCTTGATGCGCAGATAGCGGCGTCCAAGACGCCAGCGTAGACGGAACGTACGGGCGTTTTTCCAGATCAGGCGCCAGATGCCGCGGTCGAAAAATTCTTTAATGATAATATGCTTTTTTGACTCATCTTTCATGCTATCGAAGGTATGAATAATTCCCAGCCCCTCTTTGGCGATCTGCCAGCGGCAGGCGGAAATATCGCGAACCTTGTCCGGATAGCGCTGGTTGATGGCGTCCAGCATCTCCAGAATCTTCATGTAGTGGCGCGCTGAACGCATCAGCGTGTCGTCGTTGTCCGGCTTATGCGACACCGATTCCGAATGAATATAGTAATCGTAGAACTGCTCGCTGGTGTACTGCACGCGTTCTGCCGCCAGCAGCACTTCGGTGGTCCAGGGAATATCCTGATGACGCAGGCCAGGCTCAAAATGGAAGCGGTGGCTCGCGATAAATTCCCGGCGGTAGATATTGAGCCAGGTGACATGCAGGAACTTACGAGAATCCAGCGCCTGCTTTAACCAGACGTGGCCGGGCAAAACGCCGGTCGACTGCAGCCGGTCCAGCGGAAAAATGGGATGGATATCTTTTTTCGTCTCGTAGACGTAGCGGCCGTTGCAGGTGGCGACGTCAAGATTGCCCTTTTCCGCCATCTCCAGAAGCGTACGGTACATGCCCGGGTAAAGCTTATCGTCGATATCCGGGAAGGTCAGGTACTTACCCGTCGCCGCGGCGAGGCCGGTATTGCGCGCCACCGACACGCCCTGGTTTTCCTGCTCCAGCACGAGCACGTTTTGCAGGCGCTCTTTCCACTGCTCGATAACCGCAAGGCTGCCGTCCGTCGACCCGTCGTTCACCAGGATCAGTTCATAGCTTTCCAGCTGCTGTTGCTCAAGGCACTCAAAGAATTGCGCAAGGAATTTTTCGCCGTTATAGACGGCGGCTACGATGCTTAGTAAAGGCGTTTGACTCATAACTCATTCGATCCTGGTTGAATAACGGCGTCAGGCGCTGCGCAACTGACGATACTGCTGGCAAATCGATGCCACGCTGAATTTCTCCAGCGCCGCTGCGTCGATGGCCGGCGGGCTATGGTAAATGCTTTGCATCGTCTGAGCCAGCGCCGGGCTGTTGAGATCCGCCAGGCCGCGCGACAGCTCGCCGGTGAGGATCTCGGTCACGCCGCCCGGGCAGCGGGTGCTGGCGACCGGCGTATCCAGCAGCAGCGCCTCAACCACCACGTTGCCAAAGCCTTCGCTATCGGAGCTGAGGACCAGCATCCGCGCGCCTTTGATCCACGGCAGCGGGTTTTTCTGGAAGCCTTTAAACAGGACGCGATCGGCAACCTGTAGCTGCTGCGCCAGCTGGCGCAGGCGCTGCTCTTGTTCCGGTTTTCCCTGCCCCAGCAGCACCAGCGGCGCATCAATACCGCTTTGCGCATAGGCCTCAATCAGGCGGTCGTGGCGTTTACCGGGATGAAAGCGGCCCACGTGGATAATATAGTCGCCGTCGGGGCGCTGGCTGGGCTCTTCGGCCGCGGCGCGCAGGGCGGGGATATCAAACGGGTTATAGATGGTTTTCAGCTGGGCCGGGCGAATAGCGAACTGCTCGACCAGGTCTTGACCGACCGCATTGGAGACGGTGACGACATTGCGTCCCTGATAAACGCGCCCGATCTTCTGCTTTTTCATCCAGCGGTTAAAACCGCTGCGGTGTCCGAGATAGGACGTGGAGAACACGCCGTGCAGGCAGAACCAGACGTTGCGCCCGTTCAACAGGCGGCTGCGGGAGACGATGCGGTCGGTTTTATGCAGATTCGAGAGCACCAGATCGAAACGGCCCTGCTGTTCTGCTTTCTCGATTGCCGCATCAAGCTGGCGCGCGCGCCGGGATAGCTCGGTGAGTTTGCGCCAGGGTTTGCGGCAGCGGTCGGCGATGACCTGATAATCCAGCCCCGCCGGTAGCGGATACTCGCAGACGTCGCGCAGGGAAAAAAGCGATACCTGTTCACCCTGGCTGATAAAATGCGCTGCCAGCGTCAGCACGACTTTTTCCGCGCCGCCGCCGGGCAGGCCGTCGATAACAAACAGTATGCGCATCGTTATTTCACCAAATCCTGATAGAGGGAGAGCAGCTGTGCCGAGAGCCGTTCGCTGGTGCAGGTCATGATCCGCTCGCGGGCGCGCTGGCCTTCTGCAGAACCCAAAGCCCGAGCAGGCAGGGCGTTAACCGACTCCTGCAGGGCCGGGATATCCAGCGCATCGCAAACGTAGCCATTGCTGCCCTGAACGATAAACTCCGCGCCGCCGCAGCCGGTAGTCGTAATCACCGGCAGGCCGCAGGCCATCGCTTCGAGAATGACGTTGGGGAACGGATCGTACAGCGTCGGCAGCAGCAGGCCGTCGGCCATCTGATAGAACGGCAGGGTTTCCGACTGCATGCCGAAAAAGCGCACCCGTTCCTCGCAGTTCAGCGTTTTCGCCAGCTGCTGATAGCGGCCCTGCTCTTTATCTTTGCCCACCACCAGCAGGTAGCGGTTGGTTGGCGCGATGGCGCGGATCGCCGCATCCAGCCCCTTGCGCTCAAAGCCGGAGCCGACGTAGATCAGGCAGGTCGCCTGGCGCGGCAGATTCCATTTGGCGCGCAGCGCGACAAAGGCTTCTTCCGTCGGCGGCAGAAAACGCTGGTTATCAATAGCGTTATAGATAACGTGGATTTTTTCCGCCGGCAGGGCGAAGTCTTCAATAATCTCGCGTTTAATCATCTCCGCGTTGCAGATAACGCCGCGCAGGTGCGCGTCCTGGTACATGTCGCGCTCGGCCTGCATCACATAGCGATGGTAGCGGTCGGCAAACAGCAGGCGGCTTTTCCAGCCGGGCAAAATGCGCGAGCGCTGCTGCAGCCAACGGCGGTGTACGCCGTCTCCGGCGCGGTACAGGTCGCAGCCGGGGATACGCTCATGGCTTTGCACCAGATCGAAGGCTTCGCGCTGCCACAGCTGGCGGGCGGCGTCGGCAAATCCTCGCTCGCGGCTGATCCGCCCCCATTTGCGCGGATTGCAGATGTGGATGTTCCACTCGGGCTTCACCGGCCCCTGCCATTCGCGGGTGATGACGTTCAGTTCAAGATCGCTGTCGTCGAGGGCTTCCAGCGCGCGGGAGACAAAGCGCTCCGCGCCGCCGTCCGGGCGATACTTCTGGCGTACCAGAGCCAGCCTGAATTTACTCATGCCAGTACCTTTTTCGCCGCCGCGATAACCGCGTCGGTGGGGATTAAATCGAGAAAGCGTTCGTTGGTGTTGGTATCAATGTCGTCAGGATCGGGAATCGATCCGAAATCACCCGCCCAAATCACCTCGCCCTGTGCCTGCCATGGACGCCAGAAGGTGAGCTTGGAGGGGCCGAATAGCGCCACCAGCGGCGTACCGAGCGCGGCGGCCATATGCATCGGCACGGAGTCGACGCCGATAAACAGGCGGGCATGGTCGATGACGGACGCCAGCTGGCGCAGGGTGAGCAGCCCTGCGAGGGAGTGCAGGCGAGCAGTGGGGCAGCCGGCCATAATGGTGTCGATCATCTGCTTCTCTCTGGCGTCAGGGCCGGAGGTCAGCACGACCGGGTAGCCTGCTTCAGAAAGCGCGTTTATCAGGGCGCTCATCCGCGCTTCGCGCCAGCACTTAAAGAACCAGCGGGAGGTTGGCTGAATGACGATATAGTTATCCTGAAATCCTGTCGGCAGCAGCGCGCGGCTGGCGCGCCAGTCCTGCTCGCTGTAGCCCATCGTCGCCGGCGCGTCAGCAATATCCAGCCCAAGCGGCGCCAGAATCGACAGATTCTGCTGCACGGTATGCAGCTGGTTATGCCGCTCGGTTGAGGCGAGGGCGGTATGGCAAAAACGCCAGGCCGGATGGCGACGCTTCGGAAAGTCAAAGCCGATACGGATGGCCGCCCCGGTCAGTTTGGTGATGATCGCGCTGGGCCACTGATCGGCAAGATTGAGCACCATATCGTAGCGCTGCTGGCGGAGCGTGCGAATCAGCCGCCACTCCATCTTCAACTGATGGCCGGCGCCCTGTTTTTTCCAGCGCCGGTCAATGCCGTAAATGTGGCGGATATCCGTATTCGCTGCGAGCATATCCCGGGTTTCTTCATAAAGCAGCACATCCACACAGGCGGCGGGATATTGCTGCTTAAGCGCGTGAATAAGCGGCGTTATCAATAACATATCGCCATGATGGCGAAGCTTAATAACCAGGATTCGCGCCGGGTTCACGCGGCCGGAAGTGCGGGTTTCAGGCGTCATTCTCTATTCTTCATTCAGGGGCAGGGCTCCGATTCTAGGGGATCAGATAGATTGAGAGAAGCCTTGTCTTGCTCTACCATGACCCGATACGTATGGCCTGAGGACGTTTTCGTGCACAAACCCGCATTTCTCATCACGATTGATACAGAGGGTGATAACCTCTGGCAAAAACATGACAGCATCACCACCGAGAATGCGCGCTATCTACCGCGTTTTCAGCAGCTTTGCGAAAAGTATGGTTTTAAACCGGTCTGGTTGACCAACTATGAAATGGCTATCGACCCGGTTTATATCGAATTTGCCAAAGATGCGATCGCCCGGGGAACCGCGGAAATCGGTATGCATCTCCACGCGTGGAACAGCCCGCCGACCGATCCGCTCACCGATGACGACTGGCGACATAAACCGTATTTAATCGAGTACAGCGATGTGGCGATGCGGGCCAAAGTCGACTATATGACCCGTCTGCTGGAGGACACCTTCCAGACCAAAATGGTCAGCCATCGCGCCGGGCGCTGGGCGTTTGACGAGCGCTACGCGCGTCTGTTGGTGGAGTATGGCTATCTGGTGGATTGCTCGGTTACCCCGAGGGTGAACTGGAAGACGGCGAAAGGCGCTCCGCAGGGCGACGGCGGTACCGATTACCGTCATTTCCCGCAGCACGCCTATTTTCTTGACGAGAATGATATCCGTCGTGAAGGGCAATCATCGCTGCTGGAAGTGCCGATGAGCATTCAGTACAAGCATTCCGCGTGGATGAATAGCCTGAAGCAGGGCTACGATCGCCTGCGCGGCAAAGTACGCTCGCCGTCGGTACACTGGCTGCGTCCGATGGGCGGCAACGTTGAGACGATGAAAAAAGTGGTCGAACAAACGTTGACTCAGGGTAATGACTACGTCGAATATATGCTCCACTCTTCAGAGTACATGCCCGGCGGCAGCCCAACGTTTAAAAACGAGCAGGATATCGAGCGCTTATATGCCGATCTGGATGCTTTTTTCAGCTGGCTGGCGCCGCAGGTGAAGGGAATGACGTTGGCGGAGTACTACCAACAGAAACTCACACAGCGATAAAAGATCACAACCAGGTACCATATGCGTATCGTGAAGCAGTTTACGCGGAAGAAAAATGCCTTCTTCCGCGAAATTAAGTTTAATTTAATTAACTATCGTTACAGAAATAAAAGCGCACGCCAGCCCTTTAATTCCGCGAAGATTCAGCATGTTTTATTATTGCGCCTGGATGACAAAGTTGGGGATATGGTTGTAACGACCGGCTGCGCAAAGCTTTTAGCTGACCGGGGCTATAAGGTTTCGGTTCTTACCGGGCCGGTCTGTAAGCAGATGCTTGCCGGTGCGGATTTTCTTGAGCAGGTTTATTTATATCAGCCGCGGATGCCGTTAAACGCACTGCGTGCGGCAGGATTTGACGCGGTCGTTGATTTTGATGACGTGAAAACCTACGAGCGTTTTAAACTGCTGGCTGATTTACGCCCTGGCTGCGTTATCGGTTTTAATAAACAAGAATATAAGCTTTACGATCACTCCATCCCTTTTCTGGATAGCAGCAGCCATATTTCCGCGCGCTATAAAGCCGTCGCCAGGCTATTTGGCATAGAGCACCCTCATTACCACTATCATCTGCCCGGCGACGCTTTTGAGCGGGAAAGAGTCAAAACACTGCTGGCTCAGCACAAGGGGAGTCAGCTCTGTATTGCCATAAACCCGTTTACCGCCTCAACGGATAAAGACTTTTGCCGTCATCAGGTTTCTGCCCTGATTGAGCGCTTATATACGCTCCCTTATAAAATCAGCGTCGTGATGGTCGGGCATAGCGAGAAAATTCGTCAGCTTAATCTGGAAACGGCGCTGCATCTGCCAGATAGCAATATTAATTCAGCGGTTGAGATTGTTCGCCACTGCGATCTGGTGATTACGGCGGATACCGCCATCGTGCATATTGCTCGCGCGTTCGACAAGCCCATGGTGGCGGTTTACAACAAACGTAAACTCAAAGATACCGGTTTGCCGGGCTATACCATTTGGGCGCCGGGTTATGACAAGGCCAGACAAATTGTCTGCGAAGAGACTAACGTCGCCGACATGACCATTGACGCGGTCTGGCCGGTGATCAAATCGCAGGCGGATGCCCTGATCGCCGTTCGCCAGCAGGCATAAAAAAGGGCCCTCTGCGGGCCCTTCTCTTAGCGTTTCGCCTTCAGGCTGCCGCTCAGCGCGATGCCCAGCGGCAGCCAAAACAGCGGCCAGCTTTCGCGAGGGTTGCTGATGATAAACATGCCCTGCGAGGCCATAAAAATCAGCGCATAGATAAAAATCGCCAGCCCGTAGCGGCCATCCTGCTGTTTGCGCCATGCCTGCCATAACCCTCCGGCAATCACCGCCAGCAGCAGCGCCAGGCCGATTATACCGCCTTTCAACAGTGCGCCAAGATAGACGCTGTGGGTGGTGGTAATATGCTCGCCGCTGTAGTTGGTAAAGTTCAGCTCGTAGTCAAAACCCCGACCCAGCCACGGCTGGCTGGCCACCTCCTGGAGCGTATGGCGCCAGATACTCAAGCGCAATCCGCTTTGGGTGCCCAGCTCTTCAAAGCGCGCTAGCAGCAGGTCTCCCGTTGGCGTAAAGAAGAAAAGCGCGCCCAGAACCAACGCTAACGCGGCGACAATCAGAAGGTTGCGGCGGGTAAAGACGTGCAGGTGCAGGGTGCAAACAAACGCCACCAGCAGGGCGATAATCGGGCCGCGGCTTTGGGTCAGAAACAGCATCACCAGCATGATGGCCATCGGCACATACAGCAGGTGGCTGCTTTTCTCCTTCAGCAGCATCGCGCAAATAAGGATGCCGATACCGCAATAGCCCGCCAGGTCGATCACGTTGGTCGGGCCGGGATTCTCCGGCGAAACCAGGCGTTCCTTGAGGACCAGCGTGAAGTCAATCGCCATCGTCCAGACGGAGAGCACCGTGATCCCGGCCACGACGCTCAGCAGCGCCAGATGTCGGGTCCGGGGATGGCCAAGTAGCGTTGTCAGCAGCAGAAGATAGAAAATTAAATAGGCGCCGTGGGTCAGAGGGGAATCGATATGCTGCGGCGTCTGCCCCCAAATATTGCTCAGCGCATAGTACACGCAGAATACCACCAGCAGGCTATAAACCGGCCACCGCTGGCGGATGCTTTCCGCTATTGCCTGACGGTTGTCTTTGTTAAGCAGTGAAAGCAAAAACAGCAAAATAGATAAATGAAGGAGGTTATTTGTCCGGGTTGATACGCAGAAAATAGCGCTAAAAAACAGAAACAAAGTGAAGAAAACGGTGTAGCCCTGTCTGGCGTAACTACTTATTTTTAAAGTACTCATCAAAAGAAACCTTTGCGAAAATCGTTTCCGGAACTGCGCTTTCTAACGAGAAATTGACAACCCGAATATGGTTTTGTTGCAGCACGTTGGCAGCGTGCGAAAAGGACGGCATGACCAGGTCATCCACCTTATTTGCCAGCCAGGAGGGGAGTTTATCCTGTTCCGTTTCGTAGAATCGCGGCTGGTTGAAGTTACTCATATCCAGACCGCTTATCAGAATGGTTTTAAATCCCAGCCACATCAGAATTTGCAGGGCCCAGTAGACCACGGTTCCGGCATCGAAAATACCCTGGCGGATATCAGTGCTAAAGCAAATATCCTGCCGCTGCGGGTGAAAGCGTAGCGCGGGGACGCCGCGCCAGGCCTGCTGTATCGCGTTTTTGGCGACTTTGGGCTGATAAATTTTATAACAGGCGTCTTCAATTAATGCCAAACGACAGCGAAGCTCTGCGCCGTGGCGGTCGAGGATTTTGGCGATACCGTGCATGGTGGTGAAGAGCACGAGATCGGGTTGGCTAATCACTGAACGAATCACGTCCGGCTTTTTATCGTAAAACACCATATCGACAATGGTATAGAACGAAAATTTAATTTTATCAGAGAGATGCCAGGCGCCATTCACCCCCATCACCGGAACGCTTTTCGGCAGCCGCGTGAAATCAATACGGCGCGTAGAGGGGCCGGTGGCGGTCAGCAGCACCTCGCCCTGGGCGCTATCCTTCAGTTCGCTGAGATTAACCAGTGGCACCGTTTTCCCTTTGTATTTCAAGGTGCGGATTTCACCGCTCTCCGCGCGCGTGATGTGGGTAAACGGCCAGAGATTTTCGTTATGGCGAAAGGCGCGTCGATGCGTGTAGCGATAGATCTGCTTAAATAATGAACCCATTAAGCCAGTTCCTGAGATTTCAACAGTTGCCGAACCCGGGACGCGGGAATATCTCCCGTGCTGCTGCCGCTTTCCGGGCGCACCACGTGCTGATTTTTACCGTAGCCGCCAATCAGCCCCGGATCGGTCGGGCCGTACAGCGTGAAGTTCGGTTTATCGAGCGCGGCGGTGAGATGGCTCAGCCCCGTGTCGACGGAAACGACCCCGCGCGCGCCGGCCAGCACCTGGGCTACCTGCTCCAGGCTCATGCGCGGCAGGACGTCGACAAAATCGTGCCCTTCCGCCAGGCGTCCGGCCCGCGCCTCTTCATGGGGCGCGCCCCACGGCAGTTTGATGCGTATGCCGCTGTCGGCAAGCAGGGCGATAAGCGCCCGCCAGTTCTCTTCCGGCCAGTGTTTATCATCGCGCGTCGTGGCGTGGAGGAACACCAGATACGGCGCAGCGGACGGGTCAGCCTGACGCAAAAAATGGCGGGCGATCGCGTAGTCGCCCTGGGTTTCCGGCTTCGCGTAGCCGAGGCTTTTCGCGAACAGCTCGCGGGTGCGCTCAACGGCGTGCTGCTGTTTAGCGATATGGTGACGACGGTTGTAAAACAGGCTCGCCAGCGGCTCGCGGGCGGTCTGCCAGTCCATACCGTGCTTCACGCCGCGGGCCAGCCGGGTGACCAGCGCGGCGCTCTTCACCAGCCCCTGGGCATCGATGATCGCGTCATATTTTTCCGCGCGCACGGCCTCGCGGAACGCTTTGCGCTCGGCTTTGATCGGCGCGGAAAACCACGCCTTACGCCAGCGGCGAATCGCCACCGGGATGACCCGGTCGACGCTCTCATGCCAGGAAGGGATCTGCGCGAAGCCTTCTTCAACCACCCAGTCGAAACGAATGCCGGGAAAGGCCAGCGCAGCGTCGCTCAGCGCGGGCAGCGTGTGCAGCACGTCGCCCATGGATGAGGTTTTTACGATCAGTACCCGCATCCGCTAGTCTTCCTCTTGTTCCGTTTTTTCCAGCAGCAGGTCGTTTAATTCTTCCAGCACGCGCTGCGGCGTAATGTCGATCAAACTCTGATGATAGCCTTCGGCGGCGTCGCCTTTACGCACTTTGTGGTAGCCGCTGATCAGGCGGATCACGCGTGCTTTGTGCGACAGCGGTGGCGTGAAGTCCGGGCTGCTGGGCCCGTAGAGCGCCACCAGCGGACGGTCCAGCGCGGCGGCGACGTGCATCAGGCCGGAATCGTTGCTGACCACCGCTTTACAGGCGGCGATCAGAATAACGGCCTGCTCAAGTTGAGTCTCCCCGGCCAAATTGCGGCACCATGCCTGCTGTTCGGTATTGAGAGCGGCGAGGATTTCATTGCCCGCTTCGTGGTCTTTCGCGGAGCCAAACAGCACGATCTGAAAGCCTTCGTCGATCAGCTGTTTCGCCAGTTCGGCGTAGTGATAGTGCGGCCAGCGTTTTGCCGGGCCGAACTCTGCGCCGGGGCAGAAGCCGATGAGCGGGCGCTCGGCTGAGAGGTTAAACGCGCTACAGGCCTGCGATTTTTCGCCTTCATGCACCTGCAGCTGCGGCCAGAGCAGCGGCTGCGGCAGATCTTTCGCGCAGCGCATCACGCTTTTGTCGTAGGCCAGACCGACGTAGCGTTCGACCATCAGCGGCCAGGCGTCTTTATCCAGCTTACGGGCATCGTTCAGCAGGCCGTAGCGCATTTCGCCGAGCCAGCCTGTGCGATGCGGTATTCCCGCAAAGAACGGCACGAGGGCCGATTTAAACGAGTTGGGCAGCACGTAAGCGCGATCGTAGCGACGTTCGCGCAGGCTGTGCCCAAGCTTACGCCGTTCACCGATTTCCAGCGCGCCGTGGCCGAGCGGCATCGGGATCGCTTCGTTGACTTCCGGCATGCGCGATAGCAGCGGACGGCACCATGCGGGCGCCATCACGTCGATTATCGCCTGGGGATAGCGCGCCCTGAGCGTACGGTAAAGACTTTGCGACATCATCATGTCGCCCACCCATGACGGGCCAACCACCAGTATTTTCATGCTTGCTTCTTACGCGTCGCGGTTCAGCCAGGCCATATATTCCGTTACGCCTTCGGCAACGGTCTTAAACGGTTTATCGTAACCCGCTGCGCGCAGGTTAGTCAGATCCGCCTGGGTAAACGCCTGATAGCGGCCTTTGAGTTTATCCGGGAACGGAATGTACTCGATGCTGCCTTTCTGGTGATAAGCCAGCGTTGCGTCGGCAACGGCCTGGAAAGACTCCGCGCGCCCGGTGCCGAGGTTGAAGATGCCGGAAACGCCGTTTTCCCAGAACCACAGGTTCACCGCCGCGACGTCGCCGACGTAGACGAAGTCGCGCTTGAAGCCGTCGCTGCCTTCGAACAGTTTCGGACTTTCGCCATTATTCAGCTGGGTGTTCAGATGGAAAGCGACGCTGGCCATGCTGCCTTTATGGCCTTCGCGCGGCCCGTAGACGTTGAAATAGCGGAAGCCGACAATCTGCGAGTTCGCTTCCGGCAGGATCTGACGGACGTATTCATCAAACAGGAACTTGGAGTAGCCGTAAACGTTGAGCGGCTGCTCGTATTCGCGGGATTCAATAAAGTCGCTGGTACGGCCGCCGTAGGTCGCTGCGGAAGAGGCGTACAAGAACGGGATTTCACGCTCCAGACAGTAGTGCAGTACCTCTTTGGAATACTGATAGTTGTTATCCATCATGTACTTGCCGTCCCACTCCGTGGTGGAAGAGCAGGCGCCTTCATGGAAAATAGCGTCGATATCGCCGAATTCTTCGCCCGCCATAATCTGGATCAGAAAGTCTTCTTTATCCATGTAGTCGGCAATGTTCAAATCCACCAGATTGATGAATTTGGTCCCGTCTTTCAGATTATCTACGACCAGAATGTCGGTAATACCCTGGTCATTCAGCGCCTTAACGATATTGCTGCCGATAAAGCCTGCGCCGCCGGTAACGATGATCATAACTGTAACCTTTGAAGTTGGTAGTCCAGAGACAATCCGGACATGAATACTCCTATCATATCACTACATCGGAAAGGCTTCAGCCATTCGCCGATAAGGTAGAGAGGGACTCGTGATTTATGCTGCAAATAATTCATGCAGTAATGCATCATCTCGTATCAGCGTATAGCTTTAGGTAATATGTGCCAAATTTTGCCGAATCTGGAGAGTTGCAATGCGTGGGGATTTCTACAAACAGTTAACCAATGACCTGAATACCGCGCGCGCGGAAGGGTTGTTTAAAGAAGAACGGATTATCACTTCGGCGCAGCAGGCGGATATCACCGTCGGCGGCAGCCAGGTCATTAACTTCTGCGCCAATAACTATCTCGGCCTCGCGAACCACCCGGAACTGATTGCCGCCGCGAAAAGCGGGATGGACAGCCACGGCTTCGGCATGGCCTCCGTGCGCTTCATCTGCGGTACCCAGGACAGCCACAAAGCGCTTGAGAAGAAGCTGGCCGATTTTCTCGGTATGGAAGATGCGATTCTCTACTCCTCCTGCTTCGATGCCAACGGCGGCCTGTTTGAAACCCTGCTCGGCGCAGAGGATGCGATTATCTCCGATGCCCTGAACCACGCGTCGATCATCGACGGCGTGCGCCTGTGTAAAGCGAAGCGCTTCCGCTATGCCAACAACGATATGCAGGAGCTGGAAGCCCGTCTGAAAGAGGCGCGTGAAGCCGGCGCGCGCCATGTGCTGATCGCCACCGACGGCGTGTTCTCCATGGACGGGGTGATCGCCAACCTGAAGGGTGTCTGCGATCTGGCGGATAAATACGACGCGCTGGTGATGGTCGATGATTCGCACGCCGTGGGTTTTGTGGGTGAAAACGGCCGCGGTTCCCATGAGTACTGCGACGTGATGGGCCGCGTCGACATTATCACCGGTACGCTGGGTAAAGCGCTGGGCGGCGCGTCCGGCGGCTATACCGCCGCGCGTAAAGAAGTCGTCGAGTGGCTGCGCCAGCGCTCGCGTCCGTATCTGTTCTCCAACTCGCTGGCGCCGGCGATTGTCGCCGCCTCCATCAAAGTGCTGGAGATGGTGGAAGCGGGCAGCGAGCTGCGCGATCGCCTGTGGGCTAATGCGCGTCTGTTCCGTGAAAAAATGACCGCGGCAGGGTTTACCCTTGCGGGCGCCGATCACGCCATTATCCCGGTGATGCTCGGTGAAGCCACCGTGGCGCAGCAGTTCGCGCGCGAGCTGCAAAAAGAAGGTATTTACGTCACCGGATTCTTCTACCCGGTGGTACCAAAAGGCCAGGCGCGTATCCGTACCCAGATGTCTGCGGCGCATACCCCTGAACAAATTGAACGTGCGGTGGAAGCCTTTACCCGCATCGGTAAACAACTGGGCGTCATTGCCTGAGGGTGTGAGATGAAAGCGTTATCCAAACTGAAGGCGGAAGAAGGCATCTGGATGACCGACGTACCGGAACCGGAAGTCGGCCACAACGATCTGCTGATTAAAATTCGCAAGACCGCGATTTGCGGTACTGACGTGCATATCTACAACTGGGACGAGTGGTCGCAAAAGACCATTCCGGTTCCGATGGTAGTGGGGCATGAATACGTCGGCGAAGTGGTGGGTATCGGCCAGGAAGTTCGCGGCTTTAAGCTGGGCGACCGCGTTTCCGGCGAAGGTCATATCACCTGCGGCCACTGCCGTAACTGCCGCGCCGGGCGTACGCATCTGTGCCGCAATACGACGGGCGTCGGCGTCAACCGTCCGGGCTGTTTTGCCGAATATCTGGTGATCCCGGCGTTTAACGCCTTTAAAATCCCCGACAATATCTCTGACGATCTGGCGTCGATTTTCGATCCGTTTGGCAACGCCGTGCATACCGCGCTTTCATTCGACCTCGTCGGTGAAGATGTGCTGGTTTCCGGCGCCGGCCCGATCGGCGTGATGGCCGCCGCGGTGGCGAAACACGTTGGCGCGCGCAACGTCGTGATTACCGACGTTAACGAATATCGCCTGGAGCTGGCGCGCAAAATGGGCGTCACCCGGGCGGTGAACGTTGCGAAAGAGAACCTTAACGATGTGATGGCCGAACTGGGCATGACCGAAGGTTTCGACGTGGGTCTGGAGATGTCCGGCGCGCCGCCGGCGTTCCGCACCATGCTCGATACCATGAACCACGGCGGGCGCATCGCCATGCTGGGTATTCCACCGTCGGATATGTCTATCGACTGGACCAAGGTGATTTTCAAGGGGCTGTTTATCAAAGGGATTTATGGTCGCGAAATGTTCGAAACCTGGTACAAGATGGCCGCGCTCATTCAGTCCGGTCTCGATCTGTCGCCGATCATCACTCACCGCTTTGGTATTGATGATTTCCAGCAGGGCTTTGACGCGATGCGTTCCGGCCAGTCTGGCAAAGTCATTCTCAGCTGGGATTAATTTCCCCCGGTCTGCATTTTAAAAAGGCGCCTGCGGGCGCTTTTTTTGAGAGTTGCCCTACATTTTTGTGATACTTAATCCACTCCGCACTTTTTCTAAATCGCTTTCTCGCCTATTCGTTTATACAGTCAGTTTAACCATGGTTTAACCCTATAAAGATTATGCTTAAACTTTCTGTATGCTTATTGACCTGTAATTCATCCCGCTTATTACGGGAGGTTTTACCACCTTTGCTTAAGGTAGCCGATGAATTTATCGTCATCGATTCAGGCAGCACGGACGCCACGCTGCAGATTTGCCAACAGTTCGGTCTCACCGTTCACCATCATGCTTATACCACTCACGGCACGCAGATGAACTACGCGACTTCCCTCGCCAGCCACGACTGGGTGCTGTGTATGGATAGTGATGAAATCCTTGATGACGAGGTGGTGGCGGCAATTCTGGCGCTCAAGGCCGGCGATGAGCCGGACCCCGCCTGCGCATGGCGTCTGCCGCGCTACTGGTTCGTGCTGGGTGAAGAGGTGCGCACCATTTATCCGGTATCATCGCCGGATTTCCCGGTTCGCTTGTTTAACCGCTCCGTCGCCAGGTTCAACGATCGGCCGGTAGACGATCAGGTGGTTGGCTTTACGCACTCTGCCCGGCTACCGGGATTCGTGCGCCACGATACCTTCTACTCCCTGCATGAAGTGTTTAGTAAGCTCAATAGCTACACCACGCGGCTGGTTAAATACCAGAAGATCAGGCCATCTCTCGCACGCGGAGCGATCAGCGCGATTGGCGCTTTCTTTAAATGGTATCTGTTCAGCGGGGCCTGGCGAAAGGGCAAGGTGGGCGTGGTCACCGGGCTCTATGCGACCTTTTACAGCTTTCTGAAATACTTTAAAGCCTGGTATGCCCATCAGGATAAGCCGGAATCCGCGGCGGATAAGCACACGGACTCCCGGACGATTTAATTGGTAGGCTTATCCCAGCCCTGCCACTTCAGCTGGTAATACTGCACCAGCGTGCTCTGAGTGATGCTTTCGCTCAGAATGGTAAAGAAGCGGCTGGCGTTGACCGGTTCCGGCGGACGCTTAGATTTGCACTGTTTCACGCCGCGGAACGGATTGCGCGGCGGCTGAACGGACGGCGGCGCGGTGTTCGGCGTTGAGGTATCCACCTGCGGCTCGTTGAGCAGGCTGCTCGGGCGAACCAGAGTGATATCCGGCGGCAGGTTATACACCATCTGCTGCAGCACGCGCACCGTAGTCGGGTGCGGGTGGCCGATAGCAATGGCGGAACCGTTACGCCGCGCCAAAGCGATAGCGCGGTTGAACTGATAGCGGATATCCGCTTCGTTTTGGGTATCGTCGAGGAAAACCTTACGCTTAATCACCTTTACGCCGGTGCCCTGCGCCGCGCGCATGGCCTGGGTATTGCCGATGGTGACGCTATCGAGGAAGTAGAGATTGTAGCGCTCGAGCGCCTGCATCACCTTCTGCATGCCGAAGAGATTCGACGTCATGGCGCTGCCCATATGGTTATTCAGCCCCACGGCGTACGGAACCTTACCGTAGGCTTCGCGGATAATGCGCTCTATCTCGCTGCTGTTCATATCCGGGCGGAGGGTGTCTTTTTCCAGCGGCTGTTTGCTGAGCGGCGCCATTGGCAGGTGGATGAGCACCTCGTGGCCAAGATTATGCGCTTTGGTCGCCATTTCTCGGGCGTGAGGCGCATTAGGAAGGACGGCAACGGAGATCGTCGCTGGCAGCGCCAGCACCTGGTTTTCCGTTTGTGGACGATAGCCAAAGTCGTCGATAACAATGGAGAGTTTGCCGGCAAATACCGGCGACGCCATAACCAGCGTACCGGTTACCGCGAGTGCAATTCTGCGAAATTGAAGCAAAACTTATCTTCCCAACCACGGCTGTGGATTGACCGCCTGACCCTGGCGGCGAATTTCGAAATAGAGCGACGGACGGCCCTGACCGCCGCTGCTGCCTACGAGAGCGATCGGCTGGCCCGCCCGGACCTGTGTGCCGACGCTGACCAGCGCGCTTTGGTTATAGCCGTAAAGACTCATGTCGCCTTTGCCGTGTTCAACGACCACCACCAGACCATAGCCCTGCAGCCAGTCGGCGAGAATAACCCGACCATCGGCAACGGCCTTGACCTCGGTGCCTTCAGACGCAGCGATAACCATCCCCTTCCAACGTAGTTCACCTTGCAGCTGTTCGCCATAGCGATGGAGAATTGAGCCGCGAACCGGCCAGAATGCCTGGCCACGCGGTGAACCAAGCCCGCCGGTGCGGGACATCAGCGAGCGTTCGCTTTCGGTCGGTTTGTAGGTGGTGCCTTTACGCGAGGCTTCCTGCTGGCGATCGCGTACGTCCTGCGCTTCGCGGGCTTCGCGATCCGCTCGCGCTTTGGCCGCCGCCGCCGCCTGGGCGATACGGCCGCGCAGGCGTGATTCGTTAGCCCGCATTTCGCTGAGCTGCTGCTGGCCTTGCTGAATAGAGGATTCCAGGCTGGCGAGGGTCTTTTTACGCTCGTTGCGCGCCTGCTCCAGCTTGCTCTGCTGGGCACGCTGTTCGTACACCAGGGTTTGCTGCTGGCTCTGTTTCTCTTCCAGCATCGATTTTTGCACCGCCACGTCTTCGCGGGTTTTCTTCAACTGGGCGATGGTTTCCTGGCGCGCCTGGTTCAGATAGCCAAAGTAGGCCTGCAGGCGCTGATTACGCTGCCCCTCTTCGCCGCTGAGGATCATCTGGATGCCGGTATGTGGCCCCTGACGAAACGCGGCGTCGAGCTGCGCGGAAAGGTTACGCTCCTGCGAGGCGCGCTGACGCTCCAGCTTGGCCAGCGCGGCGTTCATTTCGTCGATTTGCTTATTTAGCTGATTCAGCGTTTCCTGGGTTTCGCGTAGCTTTCGCGCGGCAGCGGAGATGGCCTCCTCCTGCGCTTTAAGCTGAGCGACCAGGGAAGCGCGCTGCTGCTGCTGCTGCTTAATCGCCCGCTGTTTAGCTGCGATATCGGCCTGAATGGATTTAAGCTGGTCGCGATCGTCGGCGTGAGCAGATGCGGCGCACAGCAATACGCCAGCGCTAAGCGCGCTGGCGTAAAGGACGGATCGAACTGCCGTTGCGATCCATGTAGTTGAATAAGTCGCCTTTCCCCTCATGGGGAAGGATTATTCCACGATGAACAGCGGCTTGCCAGTCATCTCTTGCGGGATTTCCATTCCCATCAGCGTCAGCATGGTCGGCGCGATGTCGGAAAGTTTGCCGCCGTTAACCGCTTTGACGTTTTTATCGCCAACGTAAATCAGCGGAACCGGCAGGTTGGTGTGCGCGGTGTGCGCCTGGCCAGTGGCCGGATCGCGCATCTGCTCGGCGTTGCCGTGGTCTGCAGTAATCAGCAGCTGTCCGCCAACGGATTCAACGGCTTTGCTCACCTGGTCGATGCAGTCATCCAGCGCTTCGACCGCTTTAACGGCGGCTTCCATTACGCCGGTGTGGCCAACCATATCGCCATTCGGGTAGTTACAGATGATGGTGTCGAACTGACCGCCCTTGATGGCGGCAACCAGTTTTTCGGTCAGCTCAGCGGAGCTCATTTCCGGCTGCAGATCGTAGGTGGCGACCTTCGGTGAATTGATCAGAATGCGCTCTTCGCCTTTGAACGGCTCTTCAACGCCGCCGTTGAAGAAGAAGGTCACGTGAGCGTATTTTTCAGTTTCGGAAATGCGCAGCTGGGTTTTGTCGTTCTTCGCCATCCATTCGCCGAAGGTGTTCACCAGAGATGCCGGCGGATAAGCGCAGGCGACTTTAATGTCCGCGGCGTACTCGGTCAGCATGACGAAATCGAGGTTCACCACTTTCTTACGGGCGAAGCCGTCGAAATCGGCGTTAACGAAGGCGCGGGTAATTTCGCGCGCGCGGTCGGCGCGGAAGTTCATGAAAATCAGCGCATCGCCGTCTTCCATCGCCGCATCGGCCTGGCCTGCAGCGCGAATAACGGTCGCTTTCACGAACTCATCGTTTTCATCGCGCGCATAAGCGGCCTGCAGGCCCGCAACGGCAGTATCGGTCTGGAACTCGCCTTTTGCCAGGGTCATCAGATCGTAAGCCTGCTCAACGCGGTCCCAACGATTGTCGCGGTCCATAGCGTAGTAGCGGCCAATGATCGAGGCAACGCGGCCTTTGCCCAGCGCGGCAAATTTGTCTTCGAATTTCGCCAGCGTCTTTTCAGCGCTGCGCGGCGGAGTATCGCGGCCGTCGAGGAAGGCGTGCAGATAGATTTTATCCGCGCCGCGTTCGGCTGCCAGCTCAACCATCGCCATGATGTGGTCTTCGTGGCTGTGAACGCCGCCCGGAGACATCAGGCCCATGATATGCACGGCTTTGCTTGCGGCAACGGCTTTATCGACCGCGCCGGTCAGTACCGGGTTGGCGAAGAAGGTACGTTCTTTGATTTCAACGTCCAGGCGGGTGAGATCCTGATACACGATACGGCCCGCGCCGAGGTTGACGTGGCCCACTTCAGAGTTGCCCATTTGACGATCCGGCAGACCGACTTCCAGGCCTGAAGCATCAATCAGGGTATGCGGACGTTTCGCCCACAGTGCGTCCATAACAGGGGTTTTGGCGCTGTAAATAGCGTTATCCTGCTGGTCTTCACGGTAGCCATAGCCATCCAGAATCACCAGTACCATAGGTTTTTTAGAAACCGACATTGCGACAACCTCATGCTCAAAGACAGAAAATTTGCGTAATTTTACTACAGCTGAATCGATCAAATCACCGTAAAAGATCAAAGAAAGAGGGCGGCCAGAGCGCATTGCCGCGGCGAGAGCGGTTTTTTTTCGTGACGGGCCGCAGAAAATACATTACATCGCGCTCACTGGCTGTATTTGCCGCAATGCACAGGTATACTCCTTCCCTGGTTTTTTTCTCACTTAGTCGGGAGTTGTAACCCCCCATGCAAGAAATTATGCAATTCATCAGCCGTCACCCCGTCCTGAGCATCGCGTGGGTCGCGCTGCTGGTGGCGGTGCTGTTCACTACCTTTAAAGGGCTGATGTCGAAAGTTAAAGTCATCACCCGCGGTGAAGCGACGCGCCTGATCAACAAAGAAGATGCCGTGGTTGTCGACCTGCGTCAGCGTGACGATTTCCGTAAAGGCCACATTGCGGGTTCTATTAACCTGCTGCCGAGCGATATCAAAGCAAATAACGTCGGCGAGTTGGAAAAGCACAAAGCACAACCCATTATAGTGGTAGACGGCTCAGGTATGCAGGCGCAAGAACCCGCCAGCGCGCTGAACAAAGCCGGTTTTGAAAAGGTCTTCGTACTGAAAGAAGGCATCGCTGGCTGGAGCGGCGAGAACCTTCCGCTGGTACGCGGTAAATAATTTACCCGCGTCTTTATGGCGCAGCGCGGTTTTCCCTGCGGCGGTTATTCGTCAGCGGGAAAACAACGCCTGCGGCGTAAAACTCTCGGGGGTAAAAACAGGAGTGAAGTCATGGCCAATATTGATATCTATACCAAAGCGACCTGCCCGTTCTGCGTACGTGCAAAAGCGCTGCTGAACAGCAAGGGCGTGACGTTCAACGAGTTGCCTATCGATGGCGATGCTGTGAAGCGTGAAGAGATGATTCAGCGCAGCGGTCGAACGACGGTTCCGCAGATTTTTATTGATGCGCAGCACATTGGCGGCTGTGACGACTTGTACGCGCTTGATTCACGTGGTGGACTCGATCCCCTCCTGCGCTAATTTTTGCGCTCATCCCCATTGGACGGGCGTACTTAAGGACAACACGAAAGGGTTTTACTATGTCAGAACAAAACAGCACCGAAATGACTTTCCAGATTCAGCGCATCTACACCAAAGATATTTCTTTTGAAGCGCCGAACGCGCCGCAAGTTTTCCAGAAAGATTGGCAGCCGGAAGTTAAACTTGATCTGGATACCGCTTCCAGCCAGCTGGCTGAAGGTGTGTATGAAGTGGTGCTGCGCGTGACCGTAACCGCCTCTCTGGGCGAAGAAACCGCATTCCTGTGCGAAGTACAGCAGGGCGGTATTTTCTCCATCGAAGGCATCGACGGCACCCAGATGGCGCACTGCCTCGGCGCATACTGCCCGAACATTCTGTTCCCGTACGCGCGTGAGTGCATCACCAGCCTGGTTTCTCGCGGCACCTTCCCGCAACTGAACCTTGCGCCAGTGAACTTCGATGCGCTGTTTATGAACTATCTGCAGCAGCAGGCTGGCGAAGGTGCTGAACAACATCAGGATGCCTGATGAACGCGCTTAACGCTGCAATGACTGTGATCGGTGCCGGCTCTTACGGCACCGCTCTTGCCATCACCCTGGCAAGAAATGGCCACCACGTTGTGCTGTGGGGCCATGACCCGAAACATATTGCGACGCTGCAGTACGACCGCTGCAACGCCGCATTTCTTCCTGACGTTCCTTTCCCCGACACGCTGCATCTGGAAAGCGATCTGGCGACCGCGCTGGCGGCCAGCCGCGATATCCTCGTCGTCGTGCCGAGCCACGTTTTCGGCCAGGTGCTGCGGCAGATTAAACCGCTGATGCGCCCCGACGCTCGCCTGGTATGGGCGACGAAAGGTCTGGAAGCGGAAACCGGGCGCCTGCTGCAGGACGTGGCCCGTGAAGCGCTGGGCGACGCTATCCCCCTGGCGGTGATTTCCGGCCCGACCTTCGCGAAAGAGCTGGCGGCAGGTCTGCCGACGGCGATCTCGCTGGCGTCGACGGATCCACAGTTCGCTGACGATTTGCAAAGCCTGCTGCATTGCGGCAAGAGCTTCCGCGTCTATATCAACCCGGACTTTATCGGCGTGCAGCTCGGCGGGGCGGTGAAAAACGTCATCGCTATCGGCGCCGGCATGTCTGACGGCATCGGCTTTGGCGCCAACGCGCGTACCGCGCTGATTACCCGCGGGCTGGTTGAGATGTCGCGCCTCGGGGAGGCCCTGGGTGCCGATCCGGAGACCT
>NZ_ALNJ01000044.1:0-34961 GCF_000293135.1 Klebsiella sp. OBRC7
GTATCAAACGTGAAGAAATCGAACGTGGTCAGGTACTGGCTAAGCCGGGTTCTATCAAGCCGCACACCAAGTTCGAATCTGAAGTGTACATTCTGTCCAAAGACGAAGGCGGCCGTCATACTCCGTTCTTCAAAGGCTACCGTCCGCAGTTCTACTTCCGTACAACTGACGTGACTGGCACCATCGAACTGCCGGAAGGCGTAGAGATGGTAATGCCGGGCGACAACATCAAAATGGTTGTTACCCTGATCCACCCGATCGCGATGGACGACGGTCTGCGTTTCGCAATCCGTGAAGGTGGCCGTACCGTTGGCGCGGGCGTGGTTGCTAAAGTTCTCGGCTAATTGCTGATAACATTTGACGCAATGCGCAATAAAAGGGCATCATTTGATGCCCTTTTTGCACGCTTTCACACCAGAACCTGGCTCATCAGTGATTTTTTGGGTCATAATCATTGCTGAGACAGGCTCTGAAGAGGGCGTTAAGTCCGAAACGCAACAGAGCATTTCGGTTTGGTCGCCTCGCATTTCATGCGGGGTGAAGTTATTTGTCTGAATTCTTGTGACAGGTTGGTTTATGAGTGCGAATACCGAAGCTCAAGGGAGCGGGCGCGGCCTCGAAGCGATGAAGTGGACAATCGTAGTCGTGCTGCTGGTCGTGGCCATCGTCGGCAACTTCCTTTATCGTGACATTATGCTGGCAGTGCGTGCGCTGGCTGTAGTGATTCTGATCGCTGCAGCGGGCGGTGTCGCGCTGTTAACGACAAAAGGTAAGGCGACAGTCGCCTTCGCTCGTGAAGCGAGAACCGAAGTCCGCAAGGTGATCTGGCCGACTCGCCAGGAAACGTTGCATACCACGCTGATTGTTGCCGCAGTGACTGCCGTAATGTCACTGATCCTGTGGGGACTGGATGGTATTCTGGTTCGCCTGGTATCCTTTATCACTGGCCTGAGGTTCTGAGATGTCTGAAGCTCCTAAAAAACGCTGGTACGTCGTTCAGGCGTTTTCCGGTTTTGAAGGTCGCGTAGCTACCTCGTTGCGTGAACATATCAAATTACACAATATGGAAGAGTTGTTTGGCGAAGTCATGGTGCCGACCGAAGAAGTGGTCGAAATCCGCGGCGGCCAGCGTCGTAAAAGCGAACGCAAATTCTTCCCGGGCTACGTGCTGGTCCAGATGGTGATGAACGACGCGAGCTGGCACCTGGTGCGCAGTGTACCGCGTGTGATGGGTTTCATCGGCGGTACATCTGACCGTCCGGCACCGATCAGCGACAAAGAAGTCGACGCGATCATGAACCGCCTGCAGCAGGTTGGCGACAAGCCGCGGCCGAAAACGCTGTTTGAGCCGGGTGAAATGGTTCGCGTTAGCGACGGTCCATTTGCCGACTTTAACGGTGTGGTTGAAGAAGTGGACTACGAGAAGTCTCGTCTGAAAGTGTCCGTTTCTATCTTCGGTCGTGCGACGCCGGTTGAGCTGGACTTCGCTCAGGTAGAAAAAGCCTAACAGCCGATCAAAAAAGCAACGTTTTAAACGTTGCATGAGGCGCGGAATTGACATACAATTTCGCGCCTTTTGTTTTTATGGGTCTGATTCCCATAAAGCGATATTTATCACGGGGAGCCTTTTCAGGCGCTACACCCAAACGAGGAAATTTACATGGCTAAGAAAGTACAAGCCTATGTCAAGCTGCAGGTTGCAGCTGGTATGGCAAACCCGAGTCCGCCGGTTGGTCCAGCACTGGGTCAGCAGGGTGTGAACATCATGGAATTCTGCAAAGCGTTCAACGCAAAAACTGAATCCCTGGAAAAAGGTCTGCCGATCCCGGTTGTTATTACCGTTTACGCTGACCGTTCTTTCACCTTCGTTACCAAAACTCCGCCGGCAGCAGTTCTGCTGAAAAAAGCGGCTGGTATCAAGTCTGGTTCCGGTAAACCGAACAAAGACAAAGTAGGTAAAATTTCCCGCGCTCAGCTGCAGGAAATCGCGCAGACCAAAGCTGCCGACATGACTGGTTCCGACATTGAAGCGATGACTCGCTCCATTGAAGGTACTGCACGTTCCATGGGCCTGGTAGTGGAGGACTAAGAAATGGCTAAACTGACCAAGCGCATGTCCGTGATTCGTGACAAAGTTGATGCGACCAAACAGTACGACATCAACGAAGCCATCTCTCTGCTGAAAGAACTGGCTACTGCTAAGTTCGTTGAAAGCGTTGATGTTGCCGTTAACCTCGGCATCGACGCTCGTAAATCTGACCAGAACGTCCGCGGCGCGACTGTACTGCCGCACGGTACTGGCCGTTCAGTTCGCGTAGCCGTATTTGCCCAGGGCCCGAACGCTGAAGCAGCTAAAGCTGCTGGCGCAGAGCTGGTAGGTATGGAAGATCTGGCTGACCAGATCAAAAAAGGCGAAATGAACTTTGACGTTGTTATTGCTTCCCCGGATGCAATGCGCGTTGTTGGCCAGCTGGGCCAGGTTCTGGGTCCGCGCGGCCTGATGCCAAACCCGAAAGTGGGTACCGTAACGCCGAACGTTGCTGAAGCGGTTAAGAACGCTAAAGCAGGTCAGGTTCGTTACCGTAACGACAAAAACGGCATCATCCACACCACCATCGGTAAAGTGGATTTTGACGCTGATAAACTGAAAGAAAACCTGGAAGCTCTGCTGGTTGCGCTGAAAAAAGCAAAACCGACTCAGGCTAAAGGCGTGTACATCAAGAAAATCAGCATCTCCACCACCATGGGTGCTGGCGTTGCCGTTGATCAGGCTGGTCTGAGCGCTTCTGCGAACTAAGATTAGCTTTACGTGGGCGGTGAATTTGTCTACAATCTTACCCCCACGTATTCTGCTTATAGCAGACGTATAGCCGAGATATTCAGGCTGTGGCAAGGCGACAAATGAGTGAATCGCCTGGAGCATAGTTAACTATGTGACTGGTGTGACCGAATGTAGTCAATGCCGCCACAGATTGAATAGCGACGGATAGACAAGATTTGTTCGTTGGAGCCTGGCCTATCCAGGCCTCCGTCGAAGACCGCAGGTGTTTCGCAAGAGACTTAATGCCCTGCGTAGACGGTGACAGAACGCTAAGATTATTTTTGGATACTCTGGCTTGTTTCTGCTCACCGTATTAAGACGCTCTTCTCTTTGAGTCGAGTGAAGTGAGTTCCGGAGCATGAGCTCTGGCAAACATCCAGGAGCAAAGCTAATGGCTTTAAATCTTCAAGACAAACAAGCGATTGTTGCTGAAGTCAGCGAAGTAGCCAAAGGCGCGCTGTCTGCAGTAGTTGCGGATTCCCGTGGCGTGACTGTAGACAAAATGACTGAACTGCGTAAAGCAGGTCGTGAAGCTGGCGTATACATGCGTGTTGTTCGTAACACCCTGCTGCGCCGCGTCGTTGAAGGTACTCCTTTCGAGTGCCTGAAAGACACGTTTGTTGGTCCGACCCTGATTGCATACTCTATGGAACACCCGGGCGCTGCTGCTCGTCTGTTCAAAGAGTTCGCGAAAGCGAATGCAAAATTTGAGGTCAAAGCCGCAGCCTTTGAAGGTGAGCTGATCCCGGCGTCGCAAATCGACCGCCTGGCAACTCTGCCGACCTACGAAGAAGCAATTGCACGCCTGATGGCAACCATGAAAGAAGCTTCGGCTGGCAAACTGGTTCGCACTCTGGCTGCTGTACGCGATGCGAAAGAAGCTGCTTAATCGCAGTTGTCTTTGTAAAGCATTCGCTTACGTATAAACTTATTCTGATATTCAGGAACAATTTAAATGTCTATCACTAAAGATCAAATCATTGAAGCAGTATCCGCTATGTCCGTAATGGACGTTGTTGAGCTGATCTCTGCAATGGAAGAAAAATTCGGTGTTTCCGCTGCTGCTGCTGTAGCTGTAGCTGCTGGCCCGGTTGAAGCTGCTGAAGAAAAAACTGAATTCGACGTAATTCTGAAAGGTATCGGCGCTAACAAAGTTGCCGTTATCAAAGCAGTACGTGGCGCAACTGGCCTGGGTCTGAAAGAAGCTAAAGACCTGGTAGAATCTGCTCCGGCCGCTCTGAAAGAAGGCGTGAGCAAAGATGACGCTGAAGCACTGAAAAAATCTCTGGAAGAAGCTGGCGCTGAAGTTGAAGTTAAATAAGCCAACCTTTCCGGTTGCAGCCTGAGAAATCAGGCTGATGGCTGGTGACTTTTTAGTCACCAGCCTTTTTGCGCTGTAAGGCGCCAGTAGAATTTCACACTGTTTGACTACTGGTTGTCCTGACAATGCTTGTTTCTATAGACGACTTAATATACTGCGACAGGTTAGGGCTCCTGAGCTGTGTAAATCGCAATGAAATGGTTTAAGCGTGATAGAAACAGGTATTGCGGAAAGTGTTCCATTTTCCGGTCAACAAAATAGTGTTGCATAAAAAACTGCCTTATGTGGGCAGATGGGTCGACTTGTCAGCGAGCTGAGGAACCCTATGGTTTACTCCTATACCGAGAAAAAACGTATTCGTAAGGATTTTGGTAAACGTCCGCAGGTTCTGGACATACCTTATCTCCTTTCTATCCAGCTTGACTCGTTTCAGAAGTTCATCGAGCAAGATCCTGAAGGGCAGTATGGTCTGGAAGCAGCTTTCCGTTCCGTATTCCCGATTAAAAGCTACAGCGGTAACTCTGAGCTGCAGTACGTCAGCTACCGTCTGGGCGAACCGGTTTTTGACGTTAAAGAATGTCAGATCCGTGGCGTGACCTACTCGGCACCGCTGCGCGTCAAACTGCGTCTGGTGATCTACGAGCGCGAAGCGCCGGAAGGCACCGTTAAAGACATTAAAGAACAAGAAGTCTACATGGGCGAAATTCCGCTCATGACCGACAACGGTACCTTCGTTATCAACGGTACCGAGCGCGTTATCGTTTCTCAGCTGCACCGTAGCCCGGGCGTCTTCTTTGACAGTGACAAAGGTAAGACCCACTCTTCCGGTAAGGTCCTGTATAACGCACGTATCATTCCTTACCGTGGCTCCTGGCTGGACTTCGAGTTCGACCCGAAAGACAACCTGTTTGTCCGTATCGACCGTCGTCGTAAGCTGCCGGCTACCATCATCCTGCGCGCGCTGAATTACACCACTGAGCAGATCCTTGACCTGTTCTTCGAGAAAGTGGTTTTTGAAATTCGCGATAACAAGCTGCAGATGGAACTGGTACCGGAGCGTCTGCGCGGCGAAACGGCCTCCTTCGACATCGAAGCGAACGGTAAAGTGTACGTTGAGAAAGGGCGTCGCATCACCGCACGTCACATTCGCCAGCTGGAAAAAGACGATATCAAACATATCGAAGTTCCGGTTGAGTACATCGCTGGCAAAGTTGCCTCTAAAGACTATGTTGACGAATCTACTGGCGAGTTGATCTGCCCGGCGAACATGGAGCTGAGCCTGGATCTGCTGGCCAAGCTGAGCCAGTCTGGCCATAAGCGTATCGAAACGCTGTTCACCAACGATCTGGATCACGGTCCGTACATCTCTGAGACTGTACGCGTTGACCCGACCAACGACCGTCTGAGCGCGCTGGTCGAAATCTACCGCATGATGCGCCCTGGTGAGCCGCCGACTCGTGAAGCGGCTGAAAGCCTGTTCGAGAACCTGTTCTTCTCCGAAGACCGCTACGATCTGTCCGCGGTAGGTCGTATGAAGTTCAACCGTTCTCTGCTGCGCGACGAAATCGAAGGTTCCGGTATCCTGAGCAAAGAAGACATCATCGAAGTGATGAAGAAGCTCATCGATATCCGTAACGGTAAAGGCGAAGTCGATGATATCGACCACCTCGGCAACCGTCGTATCCGTTCCGTTGGCGAAATGGCGGAAAACCAGTTCCGCGTTGGCCTGGTCCGCGTAGAGCGTGCGGTGAAAGAGCGTCTGTCTCTGGGCGATCTGGATACCCTGATGCCTCAGGATATGATCAACGCCAAGCCGATTTCTGCGGCAGTGAAAGAGTTCTTTGGCTCCAGCCAGCTGTCTCAGTTTATGGACCAGAACAACCCACTGTCTGAGATTACGCACAAACGTCGTATCTCCGCACTCGGCCCGGGCGGTCTGACCCGTGAACGCGCAGGCTTTGAAGTTCGAGACGTACACCCGACCCACTACGGTCGCGTATGTCCAATCGAAACGCCTGAAGGTCCGAACATCGGTCTGATCAACTCCCTGTCCGTGTACGCACAGACGAACGAATACGGTTTCCTCGAGACCCCGTACCGTAAAGTGACTGACGGTGTTGTAACCGACGAAATTCATTACCTGTCTGCTATCGAAGAAGGCAACTACGTTATTGCTCAGGCGAACTCCAACCTGGATGACGAAGGCCACTTTGTAGAAGATCTGGTTACCTGCCGTAGTAAAGGCGAATCCAGCTTGTTCAGCCGCGACCAGGTTGACTACATGGACGTATCCACCCAGCAGGTGGTATCCGTCGGTGCGTCCCTGATCCCGTTCCTGGAACACGATGACGCCAACCGTGCATTGATGGGTGCGAACATGCAACGTCAGGCCGTTCCGACTCTGCGCGCTGATAAGCCGCTGGTTGGTACCGGTATGGAACGTGCTGTTGCCGTTGACTCCGGTGTAACTGCGGTCGCTAAACGTGGCGGTACCGTTCAGTACGTGGATGCTTCCCGTATCGTTATCAAAGTTAACGAAGACGAGATGTACCCGGGCGAAGCCGGTATCGACATCTATAACCTGACCAAGTACACCCGTTCTAACCAGAACACCTGCATCAACCAGATGCCGTGTGTCTCTCTGGGTGAGCCGATTGAGCGCGGTGACGTGCTGGCTGACGGCCCGTCTACCGACCTCGGTGAACTGGCGCTCGGTCAGAACATGCGCGTCGCGTTCATGCCGTGGAACGGTTACAACTTCGAAGACTCCATCCTCGTTTCCGAGCGTGTTGTCCAGGAAGACCGTTTTACCACTATCCACATTCAGGAACTGGCGTGCGTGTCTCGTGACACCAAGCTGGGGCCGGAAGAGATCACCGCCGACATCCCGAACGTGGGTGAAGCTGCGCTCTCCAAACTGGATGAATCCGGTATCGTTTATATCGGTGCGGAAGTGACCGGTGGCGATATTCTGGTTGGTAAGGTGACGCCGAAAGGTGAAACCCAGCTGACGCCGGAAGAGAAACTGCTGCGTGCAATCTTCGGTGAGAAAGCGTCTGACGTTAAAGACTCTTCCCTGCGCGTACCAAACGGTGTCTCCGGTACCATTATCGACGTTCAGGTCTTTACCCGTGACGGCGTAGAAAAAGACAAGCGTGCGCTGGAAATCGAAGAGATGCAGCTCAAACAGGCTAAAAAAGACCTGTCTGAAGAACTGCAGATCCTCGAAGCTGGCCTGTTTGGTCGTATCTACGCGGTGCTGGTCTCCGGCGGTATCGAAGCTGAGAAGCTCGACAAGCTGCCGCGCGATCGCTGGCTGGAACTGGGCCTGACCGACGAAGAGAAACAAAATCAGCTGGAACAGCTGGCTGAGCAGTACGACGAACTGAAACACGAGTTCGAGAAAAAACTCGAAGCGAAACGCCGCAAAATCACTCAGGGCGACGATCTGGCACCGGGCGTGCTGAAGATTGTTAAAGTGTATCTGGCCGTTAAACGTCAGATTCAGCCTGGTGACAAAATGGCAGGTCGTCACGGTAACAAGGGTGTTATCTCTAAGATCAACCCGATCGAAGATATGCCTTACGATGAAAACGGCACGCCGGTAGACATCGTACTGAACCCGCTGGGCGTACCGTCTCGTATGAACATCGGTCAGATCCTGGAAACTCACCTGGGTATGGCTGCCAAAGGCATCGGCGAGAAAATTAACGCCATGCTGAAACAGCAGCAGGAAGTCGCCAAACTGCGCGAGTTCATCCAGCGTGCCTACGATCTGGGTACCGACGTGCGTCAGAAGGTGGATCTGAATACCTTCACTGACGAAGAAGTTATGCGTCTCGCTGAAAACCTGAAAAAAGGTATGCCGATCGCAACGCCGGTCTTCGACGGTGCGAAAGAGTCTGAAATCAAGGAACTGTTACAGCTTGGTGGCCTGCCGACTTCCGGCCAGATCACCCTGTTCGACGGTCGTACCGGTGAGCAATTCGAGCGCCAGGTTACCGTTGGCTATATGTACATGCTGAAACTGAACCACCTGGTTGATGACAAAATGCATGCGCGTTCTACCGGTTCTTACAGCCTGGTTACTCAGCAGCCGCTGGGTGGTAAGGCGCAGTTCGGTGGTCAGCGCTTCGGGGAGATGGAAGTGTGGGCGCTGGAAGCTTATGGCGCAGCATACACCCTGCAGGAAATGCTCACCGTTAAGTCTGATGACGTGAACGGCCGTACTAAGATGTATAAGAACATCGTGGACGGCAACCATCAGATGGAACCGGGCATGCCGGAATCCTTCAACGTACTGTTGAAAGAGATTCGCTCGCTGGGCATCAACATCGAACTGGAAGACGAGTAACTCTCGCTCAAACAGGTCACTGGTGCCGGGGTAAGACCCGGCGCCAGATTGTGCTAACTCCGACGGGAGCAAATCCGTGAAAGACTTATTAAAGTTTCTGAAAGCGCAAACTAAAACCGAAGAGTTTGATGCGATCAAAATTGCTCTGGCATCGCCAGACATGATCCGTTCATGGTCTTTTGGTGAAGTTAAAAAGCCGGAAACCATTAACTACCGTACGTTCAAACCTGAGCGTGACGGCCTTTTCTGTGCGCGTATTTTCGGGCCAGTAAAAGACTACGAGTGCCTGTGCGGTAAGTACAAGCGCCTGAAACACCGCGGTGTGATCTGTGAGAAGTGCGGCGTTGAAGTGACCCAGACTAAAGTGCGCCGTGAGCGTATGGGCCACATCGAGCTGGCGTCTCCGACTGCCCACATCTGGTTCCTGAAGTCTCTGCCGTCCCGTATCGGCCTGCTGCTCGATATGCCGCTGCGCGATATCGAACGCGTGCTGTACTTCGAATCTTATGTGGTTATCGAAGGCGGTATGACCAACCTGGAACGCCAGCAGATCCTGACTGAAGAACAGTATCTGGATGCGCTGGAAGAGTTCGGTGACGAATTTGACGCGAAGATGGGTGCAGAAGCTATCCAGGCCCTGCTGAAGAGCATGGATCTGGAGCAAGAGTGCGAAACTCTGCGCGAAGAGCTGAACGAAACCAACTCCGAAACCAAGCGTAAGAAGCTGACCAAGCGTATCAAACTGCTGGAAGCTTTCGTACAGTCTGGCAACAAGCCGGAGTGGATGATCCTGACCGTTCTGCCGGTTCTGCCGCCAGATCTGCGTCCGCTGGTTCCGCTGGATGGCGGTCGTTTCGCGACTTCTGACCTGAACGATCTGTATCGTCGCGTCATTAACCGTAACAACCGTCTGAAACGTCTGCTTGATCTGGCTGCGCCGGACATCATCGTACGCAACGAAAAACGTATGCTGCAGGAAGCGGTCGACGCCCTGCTGGATAACGGTCGTCGCGGTCGTGCGATCACCGGTTCTAACAAACGTCCTCTGAAATCTTTGGCCGATATGATCAAAGGTAAGCAGGGTCGTTTCCGTCAGAACCTGCTCGGTAAGCGCGTTGACTACTCCGGTCGTTCTGTAATCACCGTAGGTCCATACCTGCGTCTGCATCAGTGCGGTCTGCCGAAGAAAATGGCGCTGGAGCTGTTCAAACCGTTCATCTACGGCAAGCTGGAACTGCGTGGCCTCGCCACCACCATTAAAGCCGCTAAGAAAATGGTTGAGCGTGAAGAAGCTGTCGTTTGGGATATCCTGGACGAAGTGATCCGCGAACACCCGGTACTGCTGAACCGTGCACCAACCCTGCACCGTCTGGGTATCCAGGCATTTGAGCCGGTACTGATCGAAGGTAAAGCTATTCAGCTGCACCCGCTGGTTTGTGCGGCATACAACGCCGACTTCGATGGTGACCAGATGGCTGTTCACGTACCGCTGACGCTGGAAGCCCAGCTCGAAGCGCGTGCGCTGATGATGTCTACTAACAACATCCTGTCTCCGGCGAACGGCGAACCAATCATCGTTCCGTCTCAGGACGTTGTACTGGGTCTGTACTACATGACCCGTGACTGTGTTAACGCCAAAGGCGAAGGCATGGTGCTGACTGGCCCGAAAGAAGCTGAGCGTATTTATCGCGCTGGCCTGGCCTCTCTGCATGCGCGCGTTAAAGTGCGTATCACCGAATACGAAAAAGATGAAAACGGCGAGTTCGTTGCGAAAACCAGCCTGAAAGATACGACCGTTGGTCGCGCCATTCTGTGGATGATCGTACCGAAAGGTCTGCCTTTCTCCATCGTCAACCAGGCGCTGGGCAAGAAAGCCATCTCTAAGATGCTGAATACCTGCTACCGTATTCTGGGCCTGAAACCGACCGTTATTTTTGCGGACCAGACGATGTACACCGGCTTTGCTTATGCAGCGCGCTCAGGTGCATCCGTTGGTATCGATGACATGGTCATCCCGGAGAAAAAATACGAAATCATCAGCGAAGCGGAAGCGGAAGTTGCTGAGATTCAGGAGCAGTTCCAGTCGGGTCTGGTTACCGCTGGCGAACGCTACAACAAAGTTATCGATATCTGGGCCGCGGCGAACGATCGTGTATCCAAAGCGATGATGGACAACCTGCAAACTGAAACCGTTATTAACCGTAACGGCGAAGAAGAGCAGCAGGTCTCCTTCAACAGCATTTACATGATGGCCGACTCCGGTGCGCGTGGTTCTGCTGCACAGATTCGTCAGCTTGCCGGTATGCGTGGTCTGATGGCGAAGCCGGATGGCTCCATCATCGAAACGCCAATTACCGCGAACTTCCGTGAAGGTCTGAACGTACTCCAGTACTTCATCTCCACGCACGGTGCGCGTAAAGGTCTGGCGGATACCGCACTGAAAACGGCGAACTCCGGTTACCTGACTCGTCGTCTGGTTGACGTTGCGCAGGACCTGGTCGTGACTGAAGACGACTGTGGCACCCTGGAAGGCATCACCATGACCCCGGTTATCGAGGGTGGCGATGTTAAAGAGCCGCTGCGCGATCGCGTACTGGGTCGTGTGACCGCTGAAGACGTTCTGAAGCCGGGTACGGCGGACATTCTGGTTCCTCGCAACACGCTGCTGCACGAGCACTGGTGCGATCTGCTGGAAGAGAACTCCGTTGACTCCGTCAAAGTGCGTTCCGTTGTATCCTGTGACACCGACTTTGGTGTATGTGCGCACTGCTACGGTCGTGACCTGGCGCGTGGCCACATCATCAACAAAGGTGAGGCTATCGGCGTTATCGCGGCACAGTCCATCGGTGAGCCGGGTACACAGCTGACGATGCGTACGTTCCACATCGGTGGTGCGGCATCTCGTGCGGCTGCTGAGTCCAGCATCCAGGTGAAAAACAAAGGTAGCATCCGTCTGAGCAATGCGAAGTCGGTTGTGAACTCCAGCGGTAAGCTGGTTATTACTTCCCGTAATACCGAGCTGAAGCTGATCGACGAATTCGGTCGTACCAAAGAGAGCTATAAAGTGCCTTACGGCTCCGTTATGGCGAAAGGTGATGGCGAGCAGGTTGCCGGCGGTGAAACCGTAGCAAACTGGGATCCGCACACCATGCCGGTTATCACCGAAGTGAGTGGTTTTGTCCGCTTCACTGACATGATTGACGGCCAGACCATTACTCGTCAGACCGACGAGCTGACCGGTCTGTCTTCTCTGGTGGTTCTGGATTCTGCAGAGCGTACCACTGGCGGTAAAGATCTGCGTCCGGCGCTGAAAATCGTTGATGCTCAGGGTAATGACGTTCTGATCCCGGGTACCGACATGCCTGCGCAGTACTTCCTGCCGGGTAAAGCGATTGTTCAGCTGGAAGATGGCGTCCAGATCAGCTCTGGTGACACCCTGGCGCGTGTACCGCAGGAATCCGGCGGTACCAAGGACATCACCGGTGGTCTGCCGCGCGTTGCCGACCTGTTCGAAGCGCGTCGTCCGAAAGAGCCGGCAATCCTGGCTGAAATCAGCGGTATCATCTCCTTCGGTAAAGAAACCAAAGGGAAACGTCGTCTGGTTATCACCCCGGTAGACGGTAGCGATCCGTACGAAGAGATGATTCCTAAGTGGCGTCAGCTCAACGTGTTCGAAGGTGAACGCGTAGAACGTGGTGACGTGGTTTCCGACGGTCCGGAAGCGCCGCACGACATTCTGCGTCTGCGTGGCGTGCATGCTGTGACTCGTTACATCGTTAACGAAGTTCAGGACGTTTACCGTCTGCAGGGCGTTAAGATTAACGATAAGCACATCGAAGTTATCGTTCGTCAGATGCTGCGTAAAGCGACCATCGAAAGCGCCGGTAGTTCCGACTTCCTGGAAGGCGAACAGGTTGAATACTCCCGCGTTAAGATTGCTAACCGCGATCTGGAAGCGAACGGCAAAGTGGGTGCAACATTCTCCCGCGATCTGCTGGGTATCACCAAAGCGTCCCTGGCAACCGAATCGTTCATCTCTGCCGCATCGTTCCAGGAGACCACCCGTGTCCTGACCGAAGCAGCCGTTGCGGGTAAACGCGACGAACTGCGTGGCCTGAAAGAGAACGTTATCGTGGGTCGTCTGATCCCGGCCGGTACCGGTTATGCGTACCACCAGGATCGTATGCGCCGTCGCGCAGCGGGCGAACTGCCTGCAGCGCCGCAGGTCAGCGTGGAAGAAGCTTCTGCTAACCTGGCAGAACTGCTGAACGCGGGTCTGGGCGGTTCTGACAACGATTAATCGTTGATTCGCTAAACGCTCAAAAAGCCAGTCAGGTCACCTGACTGGCTTTTTTATTGCCTGCCAGTTTATTGTTGCCGTTTATCCCGTCTACTTTTTTATTACATTTTATTGATGTGATTGCTGCAATTAATTAGCAAATATAAACCACTCCTATAATGATTTATTTCCATGACTGTTTTTCATCTTCAATGAAAGGGTGAAAATTCTACGCGTGTCAAAAAATAAGCACCGCAAACGCTATATAGTCAAAAAACTAAAATAATCATGTGATTACTTTCCCGGTTCTTTTCGGTTTACCGCAGCCGAGGGGATTGTTACGCCTGTTAAAAGGCGATGGAGGAGGTGAACTAATAAAAACAAAGCGGAGAGTATTGTCGTTATTTAATGGATAGCTTCTGGGGGATGTATGGAATTTGCTATACAACTTATCATTATCTTAATTTGTTTGTTCTATGGTGCGAGAAAGGGCGGCATTGCGCTCGGTCTTTTAGGCGGCATTGGGCTAGTTATCCTGGTCTTTGTTTTTCACCTGAAGCCTGGAAAACCGCCCATTGATGTCATGCTGGTCATTATTGCCGTCGTGGCGGCATCGGCGACGCTGCAGGCTTCCGGTGGTTTAGACGTGATGCTGCAGATTGCCGAGAAACTCCTGCGGCGAAACCCGAAATATGTCTCGATCGTCGCGCCATTCGTCACCTGTACGCTGACGATTCTTTGCGGCACGGGGCACGTGGTATATACCATTCTGCCGATTATTTATGATGTCGCCATCAAAAATAACATCCGTCCGGAGCGACCCATGGCCGCCAGCTCGATCGGCGCGCAGATGGGGATTATCGCCAGCCCGGTTTCCGTGGCGGTCGTCTCGCTGGTGGCAATGCTTGGCAACTTTACCTTTAACGGCAAGCACCTTGAATTTCTTGACCTGCTGGCGATAACCATTCCGTCCACGCTGCTGGGGATTCTGGCCATTGGTATCTTTAGCTGGTTTCGCGGCAAAGACCTCGATAAAGACGAAACCTTCCAGGCCTTTATTGCGGTACCGGAAAACCGTCACTACGTGTACGGGGATACGGCCACGCTGCTGGATAGAAAGCTTCCGACCAGCAACTGGATTGCGATGTGGATTTTTCTGGCCTCAATCGCGGTTGTCGCCCTGCTCGGCGCCTTCTCCGAACTGCGTCCGGCATTCGACGGTAAGCCGCTGTCGATGGTGCTGGTGATCCAGATGTTTATGCTGCTCTCCGGGGCGCTCATCATCATCATTACGAAAACGAATCCGGCTTCGATCTCCAAAAATGAGGTGTTCCGTTCCGGGATGATCGCTATCGTTGCCGTGTACGGCATCGCGTGGATGGCGGAAACGATGTTCGGCGCGCACATGACCGAGATTAAAGGCGTGCTCGGGGAGATGGTGAAGGAGTACCCGTGGGCCTACGCTATCGTTCTGCTGCTGGTATCGAAGTTTGTTAACTCCCAGGCGGCTGCGCTGGCGGCGATCGTTCCGGTGGCGTTGGCGATTGGCGTCGATCCGGCCTACATCGTCGCTTCCGCGCCCGCCTGCTACGGCTATTACATTCTGCCGACCTATCCAAGCGATCTGGCGGCGATTCAGTTCGACCGCTCAGGTACTACGCATATCGGCCGCTTTGTGATTAACCATAGCTTTATTCTGCCAGGGCTCATTGGCGTCAGCGTCTCTTGCGTCTTTGGCTGGGTATTTGCAGCGATGTACGGATTTCTTTAAGAGGATACGGGCGCCGGTAGCGGCGCCTGTTAAGTCGTTGACGTTATTGTGCGAGCGGAATTCGGCGATAGAGCTCAATCATGTCGGTAGCCAGATCCTGAATGACCATCGCGTTCATCAGGTGGTCCTGAGAGTGGACGGTAATCAGGTTAACCGGAAGCTTGCCGCTGCCTTCATCCATGCCAATCAGCTGGGTCTGGATTTTATGCGCATGCTTGACGAATTCATGGGATTCCGCCATTGCCTGTTCGGCCGCAGCAAAATCGCCTTTACGCGCCAGCTGCAGAGCGGTTAAAGCCGAGCTGCGCGCTGAACCGGCATTAACCAGCAGCTCCATGATGATCGTTTCTAAATCTTCCATCTCTTACTCCATCAACTTCAGGGCTTTATCAAGCACGGCGTCGCCTTTCATCATGCCGTAATCCATCATATCGATGACGGCGACTTTTTTACCAAACGGGTCGGCCATTGCCTGTAGCTTGGCCTGCTCGTACTTCACCTGAGGGCCGAGCAGGATAATATCGGCAGCGGCAAGATTATCTTTAAACTCGGCAACCGGTACGGCTTTGATCGAGACTTCCACGCCTTTTTGTTGCGCAGCGGCCTGCATACGTTGAACCAGCATGCTGGTGGACATTCCTGCGGCACAGCATAAAACGATATTCTTCATAATTGTTGGCCCTTATGTTCCTTGATGTACCATCTTTATCGCGGGCTGGCGGGTGGGACAACCGCTTTACGGTGATTGTGTGTAAGTCATCACAAAATAATGAAACCGGTTTCGGATTTAGGGTTGAAAACGGTAAAAGCCCGCTCCGCCGGGCCTATAGCAGCGTGCTCTCTTAGGTGCGGACGATACGATTCTTGCCCTGCTGCTTGGCTTTATAAAGCGCTTCATCAACGCGCACGACAAGCTGCTCCAGGGGCTCCATATTCCATTCGCCCAGGCCCGCACTGAAGGTGACCGTTAATCCTTCTTCACGCCAGGAGCGCTGCGCGACGCTGGCTCGCCAGCTTTCCAGCAACATCAGAGCGTTATCAATATGTCCGCCGGAAAATATCACCGCAAACTCTTCGCCGCCGTAGCGGTAAAGCGAAATTTGCAGGGGCTGGAGGATTTGCAACCCTTCCCGGGCGACATTGCGCAGCACGATATCGCCGTTGAGGTGACCCCAGGTGTCGTTTATCGTTTTGAAGTTATCAATATCAACCAGCGCAAGAGAGAAGGGATGGTGATCGTTCATCAGCGCGGCGATATCGCTGTCGAAGGCGCGGCGGTTCTTGCAGCCGGTTAGCGCGTCGATGGTCGCCTGGCGAACGTAGGTTAACTCGCGCTGCTTATTGCTCTCGATGGCTTTGCTGAGCATCGCTTCCAGCCGCGGGGCGCGCTGAACATCCCCGGTTTTAATCGCATTGATGATGTTCATCAACACCGTACGTGAAGCATGGCGCAGATACAGGCCAAACAGCACGATAACGATCGCGGCCAGGGCAAAGCTCCAGGCGACGATATCCGTTTCATGGCGCGTTAAGTTGACCAGCGTCGAGTTATCGACCCGATAAATAACAAACCAGTCGGGGTTGGTAAAGGAGTAGTAATAGTACCAGGTGTCCGTATTGGTGTCGTACAGCTGGCCTTCGCCGCTGGTCATTCTGTCCATCAAGGCTTCACTGACGTAGGGTTTAAACAAAGCGCCGGGATCGGGATGGAGAACGACTTTACCATCGCGTTGCACCACAAAAAATTCCCCCTGGACGGGTGCAACCATCTGCCGTAACGCGTAGCCCATTGAGGTGAGATCGAGATGAAACGCGAGACTGCCCTTTAGCCGTCCCTCTGGAGAAATTATGGGTTTGTAGACGGTAATCGTCGGATGATGCGTGAAGTAGTCGTTGTACGGGCTGGTATACAGACTGAAGGTACTGGCTTCCGCTTGCTTAATAAACCACGGCCTTGTTTTGGCATCGAAGGACTGGCTGTCTTCGGTTTCCAGAACCTCGGGCGCGCGCAGATAGTGCCCATTGGTATCCGCCAGCGAGATGGACGAAACGGTCTGCATCATATTTTGCAACTGCATAAGCTGCATCAACCCTTTTTCTGGATTGACGTTAACCGCCTCATTCAGCGCATCGTTGCGGGCAAAGAAAGTGGCGGCACGGGTGAGGATAAAGTCGTTGCCCTGCAGCAGCGTCTCCGTGTAGTTGGTCGCCATATTGTGGGTAAAATTGCGATTAATATGATGATAATCTTCGAGAAAATCATTCCTCTGCGTCGTCGTGGCAAACACCGCTATCAGCAAGAAGCTGAATAAAATACCCGCAAATCCTATGATAATCGGCGTGGTGAAAGAGAGCTTTCTATTATGACGAGCCATGAGTCGTAAATCGTTCCAGAAGCGTTAAACCGTGGGTGGAGACGCAGGTTTAGCCAGCATGCCTGCTGAGCGAATCAGATAAAACTCCGGTAATTATAACGCTGACGTTGTGATATGGACTGATTAATATTCGTTATTGATGGAATTACCGTTACCGCACAGAGGCGGGAGCAGGGCGAAAAGGAGGAAGAGTGAATATTCGCCCTGGCCAGCGTCCGCTGCTGACAGGGGCAGAATAGAGAAACGGGAACAGGGCCACAATCGCCCGTTTCTCTTATTACGATCGTGCATGAAGAACGTTTAAGAAATTACATTTGTTATCATGACGATTGGGAAGCGCGTCCCAGCCAGCTGTCCCAATCCTTCCATACCGGCTGTAGACCGCTGGCCATCAGCGCGCCGGCGACCTCTTCCGGGCGGCGGTCATCGTGAGGCGCGAACTGCTCCAGCTCCGGATGGTTATCGGCATACCCGCCGGGCTGGGTTTTCGAAAAGGCGCTGACGTTGTTGATGGCCAGCGGGATCACCCGATCGCGGAACCAGGGGGATTCGCGGGTGGAGAGCGAGAGTTCCACTTCCGGAGCCAGCAGGCGGAAGGCGCAAATGGTTTGCACCAGCTGCCGTTCATCCATTAATGAGGCGGGCTCGATCCCCCCCGCGCAAGGCCGCAGTCGTGGGAAGGAGATGGAGTAGCGGCTGCGCCAGTAATGCTGCTGGAGCCACAGCAAATGCTCCGCCACCATAAAGCAGTCCACCCGCCAGCTGTCGGAAAGGCCAATAAGTGCGCCAAGTCCAATTTTATCAATCCCCGCCTGCCCAAGCCTGTCCGGCGTATCCAGCCGCCAGAAGAAGTCCTGCTTTTTCCCTTTCAGATGGTGTTTCGCATACATGCTTTCATGATAGGTCTCCTGATAGACCATCACCCCGTCCAGACCGAGGGTTTTCAGCTCGGCGTACTCTTCCATCGCCAGCGGCTGGACCTCCATATGCAGCGAGGCGAACTGGTGGCGAATCGCGGGCAGATGTTGACGAAAGTAGTCCATGCCGACTTTGCCCTCATGTTCGCCGGTCACCAGCAGCAGATGCTCAAAGCCCATTTCGCGGATCGCCGCGCATTCGCGGGCTATTTCCGCCTCATCCAGAGTCTTGCGCTTGATGCGGTTACTCATGGAGAAACCACAGTAGGTACAGTCGTTGGCGCAGAGATTAGAGAGATACAGCGGGACATAAAAGCTGACGGTATTACCAAAACGCTGGCGAGTCAGGCGCTGGGCGCGCTGGGCCAGAGGCTCCAGATAGTCCGCGGCGGCGGGGGAGAGCAGGGCCATCATATCGTCGCGGCTGAGCTGTTTGGCCGCCAGGGCGCGTTCAACGTCGGCGGGGGTTTTCCCGTTGATTCGCAGGCGAATGTCGTCCCAGTCCAGCTGCCGCCAACGGTCAGTGAAGGTGTTCATACCCGCGCCTCCAGAAAGCCCGTCAGAGGGCTGGTGGCCTGCGCCTGCGCGCTGCGCGCGCCCGGGCCTGCCTGTCGGGCCAGCAAGCCGGCATCGATCGCTAAACGGAAGGCCCGCGCCATGGTTACCGGATCGTCGGCAACGGCGATGGCGGTATTCACCAGTACCGCGTCAGCGCCCATTTCCAGCGCCTGCGCCGCGTGGCTCGGCACGCCAATACCCGCGTCAACGACTACCGGCACCGTGGCCTGCGCGATAATAATCTCCAGCATCGCTTTAGTTTCCAGCCCCTGATTGGAGCCGATGGGCGCGCCGAGCGGCATCACCGCCGCGCAGCCCGCTTCTTCGAGGCGCTTGCACAGCACCGGGTCGGCGCCGCAGTAAGGCAGCACCACGAAGCCTTCCCGTACCAGAATCTCCGCCGCTTTCAGTGTTTCGATCGGATCGGGGAGCAGCCAGCGGGCGTCCGGATGAATTTCCAGCTTCAGCCAGTGGGTGCCCAGCGCTTCCCGCGCCAGGCGGGCGGCAAATACCGCCTCTTCCGCCGTTTTGGCGCCGGAGGTGTTGGGCAGCAGGCTAACGCCGGCCGCCAGCAGCGGCGCGAGGATCGCGTCATTATGCTGACGGAGATCGACGCGCTTCATCGCCAGCGTCACCAGCTGGCTGCCGGAGGCGCGAATGGCCTCTACCATGACGTCGGGGGCGGCGAATTTACCGGTGCCGGTGAAAAGATGTGACTCAAACGTTTTATCCGCAATACGTAACATGTCAGCCTCCAGCGATAACCTGAAAAAGCAGGATTTGATCGCCTTCCTGTAAGAGATGATCTTGCCACCGTTCACGCGGCAGGATGCGTTGATTGAGCGCCAGCGCGACGCCCGGCTGCTGCTGTTCCAGCTGCGTGAGCAGATCGGCGACGGAGGTCGCTTCGGCGCACTGCAACGGTTCATCGTTAAACCATACCCGCATGCTGCCCTCCGCATACCGGACAGCCCTGAGCCCGCTGGAGCGCGAGAGTGCGCCAGCTGCTGGTGCGGGCATCGAACAGGCGCAGCGCGTTCCGCGGGGCCATCATACCGGCGAGCAGCTTGATGGCCTCCAGCGCCTGTAGGGTACCCATCATGCCAACCACCGGACCGATAATGCCCGCCGTACGGCAGTTGCGCTCAGGCTCGTTAGCGTCCGGCCACAGACAGCGATAGCAGCCCTGCTCCCACGGCGGCGTCAGTACCATCAGCTGCCCCCCAAGCCCGACGGCGCTGGCGGTAATCAGCGGCGTTTTAAGCGCGACGCAGGCGGCGTTGATCGCCTGACGAGTCGCCATGTTATCGGTGCAATCCAGTACCACATCGGCCTTCGCCACTTCATCCAGCAGGGCCTTTCCGCCTAACCGCTGCTTAAGCGCAATCAGTTCAATCTGCGGATTTAACTGAGCCAGCCGGGCCCTGGCGGCAGCGGCTTTGGACCGCGAGATATCCTCGCTGGTGAATAAAATTTGTCGCTGCAGGTTACTGACGTGCACGTCGTCGTCGTCGACCAGCACCAGCGTGCCGACGCCAGCTCCGGCAAGATAGAGCGCAGCGGGAGAGCCCAGCCCGCCAAGACCCACGATCAACACCCGGCTGGCCAGCAGCTTTTGCTGGCCTTCAATGGCGATATCCTCCAGCAGCAGCTGGCGGCTATAGCGCATAAAATCGCTGTCATTCATCACCGGCTCCCGCTATCTCGAGCAGCCGGGCCGTTGCCTGTCGCCAGTCGGCCGCCTGAGTAATGGCGCTGACCACCGCAACGCTGCCGACGCCGGTCGCCAGTACCGCCGGGGCGCGCTCAAGGCTGATGCCGCCAATCGCCACGGTTGGATAATCCCCGAGTCGCTGAATATGCTGCGCCAGCTGATCCAGCCCCTGAGGGGCGGAAGGCATCTGCTTGGTTTGCGTTGGAAAAACGTGCCCAAGCGCGATGTAAGAGGGACGCGCCGCCAGCGCGATATCAATTTCCATATCGTCATGTGTCGAAACGCCAAGTCGCAGCCCGGCGTTGCGGATGGCGCTGAGGTCAGTCGTTTCCAGATCCTCCTGGCCTAAATGCACGCCGTAAGCCTGATGTTTGATAGCCAGGCGCCAGTAATCATTAATAAACAGCCGCGCATGGTATTTGCGTCCCAGGGCGATAGCGGCAACGACATGCTCTTCAACTTCACTATCGCGTTTATCCTTGATGCGCAGCTGGAGAGTGCGAACGCCCGCGGCCAGCAGGCGTTCGATCCACGTGACGCTATCGACGACCGGATAGAGCCCTAAACGGAAAGGGACGGATGGAAAATCGGGTTGATACATCAGGCTTCCTCCTTACGTAGATAGATTTCACTGCCGCGGGCGCGGAAGTTATCCGACATATCGGCCATCCCCACTTCGATGGTCTGCGCGGCGGCGTAGTCGCGAACTTCCTGGCTTATCTTCATTGAGCAGAATTTAGGGCCGCACATGGAGCAGAAGTGGGCCACTTTGCCTGACTCCTGCGGCAGGGTTTCGTCGTGGTAAGCGCGCGCGGTGAACGGGTCGAGCGCCAGATTAAACTGATCTTCCCAGCGGAACTCGAAGCGCGCTTTCGACATGGCGTTATCGCGGATCTGCGCGCCGGGGTGGCCTTTGGCGAGATCGGTGGCGTGGGCGGCAATTTTGTAGGTAATCAGGCCCTGCTTAACGTCTTCTTTATTCGGCAGGCCGAGGTGCTCTTTTGGCGTCACGTAGCAGAGCATCGCGCAGCCGAACCAGCCGATCATGGCGGCGCCAATTCCCGAGGTGAAATGGTCGTAGCCCGGCGCGATATCGGTGGTTAGTGGTCCTAAGGTGTAGAACGGCGCTTCGTGGCAGTGCTCCAGCTCTTCGGCCATATTGCGCTGAATCATCTGCATCGGCACGTGGCCCGGGCCTTCGATCATCACCTGTACGTCATACTCCCAGGCGATTTTGGTCAGTTCGCCCAGAGTGTGCAGTTCGGCGAACTGCGCTTCGTCGTTGGCATCCTGAATCGAGCCGGGACGCAGGCCGTCGCCCAATGACAGCGAGACGTCATAGGCGGCGCAGATTTCGCAGATTTCGCGGAAATGCTGGTAGAGGAAATTCTCTTGGTGATGGGACAGGCACCATTTCGCCATGATTGAGCCGCCGCGGGAGACGATGCCGGTCAGGCGCCTGGCGGTCATCGGCACGTAGCGCAGCAGCACGCCCGCATGGATGGTGAAATAGTCCACCCCCTGTTCCGCCTGCTCGAGAAGCGTATCGCGGAAGGCTTCCCAGGTGAGATCTTCGGCGATCCCGTTGACCTTCTCCAGCGCCTGGTAGATCGGCACCGTACCGATCGGTACCGGACTATTGCGCAGGATCCACTCGCGGGTTTCGTGAATATAGCGGCCGGTGGAGAGGTCCATAACCGTATCCGCTCCCCAGCGCGTCGCCCACACCAGCTTCTCGACCTCTTCTTCAATCGACGAGGTGACCGCCGAGTTGCCGATATTGGCGTTAACCTTCACGAGGAAGTTGCGGCCAATAATCATCGGTTCGGATTCTGGATGATTTATATTGGCCGGGATAATCGCGCGCCCGGCGGCGACTTCAGCGCGCACAAACTCCGGGGTGATATTCTCCGGCAGCCGCGCGCCAAACCCAACGCCCGGATGCTGCTGGCGCAGCACTTCGCCACGAATACGCTCGCGGCCCATATTCTCGCGAATGGCGATGAACTCCATCTCCGGGGTGACAATCCCCTGACGGGCGTAGTGCAGCTGCGTCACGCATTTCCCGACCATGGCACGCCTGGGCGTGAGCAGGCCGGTAAAGCGCAGTTCGTTGAGGCCATCATCTGCCAGCCGTTGCTTGGTATACGCCGAGCTGCGGTCGCTGAGTTCTTCGCAGTCGCGACGCGCATCAATCCACGGCTGACGCAGTTTTTTCAGACCCTGCTGAACGTTAATCGCGATGTGCGGATCGCCGTAGGCGCCGGAGGTGTCATAGACCGGAATAGCTTCGTTCGCTTCGTACTGAGGATTATCTTTGCTGCCGCCGATAAGCGTCGGGCTCAGCTGAATTTCGCGCATCGGTACGCGAATATCTTCCTGCGAACCGGGGATATAGATGCGCTGCGAATTGGGAAATGCGGTACCTTCCAGGGTGTCGATAAAGCGCTGGGCGCGTTCGCGTTGCTCTCGACGCGTGAGTTTTGTTGTAGACATAGCTCATTCCAGTTAAACAGGATATGGCTTGCCAGACGACGGATGGAGTAACAGATGCGATCGGCCCTGAAGAGGCTGATGCTAAACGCAGTTTACTCTTGTTCCCTTCGCAGGTATTAGCCTGATCAGGTTCCGCGGATCCCGAATTAACGGTCTCAGCCTTTTCCAGTGTGGAAAATGGGCACTCCGACAAGATGACATCCCCCCTCCGTGAGGGGGAATGTATGTAAACTACGCGTTAATGGCTCACAACTCAAGCGGTCGGCGCGATATTGTCGCTGACGTTGTCTTTGCGGCTGTGGGCGACGGCGAGGGCGATCAGGTGATCTTCCAGCGCAAAGCGCGCTTCCAGCGCTTCGCCGATATCCGACAGCGCCTGCTGGAACTCAAGGTAGTTATCGTGATCGATGGCGTTTTCGAGGCAGGAGTCGTAATAATCCATGATCTGCTGGGTATTGGCCTGCAGCTGTGGATAAATCTTAGTGGCGGCTAAAAGTGGCGTATCGCCTTCCAATTCGCCGATAAAGCGTTCATAAATATTAAAATGGCCGGAGGATAGGTAGTCCACCAGGCTTTGACAAAAATCATCCAGCGCTTTCTCATTAAGCCGCATAAATGATTCTTTGCCGGGCTTCAGGCCAACCAGGTTGTAGTAAGCCACAAGCAAATGCTTACGTACTTGTAGCCAGCGATCGACCAGTTTATTGCTGCCTCCAACACGTTCCGTCAGGTTTTCCAGCTGGTTTAACATGGTTGACTCCGCAAGGATTTAAGAGAAATACGTTGCTCACCAAAATGTAAATTTAATGTTAAAAGTGCCAGTAAAATAAAGGTAGTGCAATAGATATGGATCGTATTATTGAAAAATTAGATCGCGGCTGGTGGATCGTCAGCCACGAACAGAAATTATGGTTGCCCGACGGGGAATTACCCTATGGCGAAGCGGTAAATTTTAATCTTGCGGGGCAGCCCGCGCTGCGAATCGGAGAATGGCAGGGCGATCCGGTGTGGCTGGTCCGCCAGGATCGCCGGCATGAGATGGGATCGCTGCGTCAGGTGCTCGATCAGGATGCTGGCCTTTTTCAACTGGCGGGACGCGGGATCCAGCTGGCGGAGTTCTACCGCTCGCACAAATTCTGCGGCTACTGCGGCCATCCGATGCACCCCAGCAAAACCGAATGGGCAATGCTGTGCAGCCACTGCCGTGAACGCTACTACCCGCAAATCGCCCCGTGCATTATCGTCGCCATCCGTCGGGATGATTCTATCCTGCTGGCGCAGCATACTCGCCATCGTAACGGCGTGCATACGGTGCTGGCCGGGTTTGTCGAAGTCGGCGAAACCCTGGAGCAGACCGTTGCCCGCGAGGTGATGGAGGAGAGCGGCATTAAGGTGAAAAACCTGCGCTACGTGACCTCTCAGCCCTGGCCGTTCCCACAATCGCTGATGACCGCGTTTATGGCCGAGTACGATAGCGGCGAGATTGTCATCGACAAGAAAGAGCTGCTGGAGGCGGGATGGTATCGCTATGACAATCTGCCGCTTTTGCCGCCGCCGGGCACCGTGGCGCGCCGTCTGATTGAAGATACCGTGGCGATGTGTCGGGCAGAGTATGAGTGACATGTTACATACACTTTATCCTTCAAATTGCCTCTTTGTTGGCTGCTTTCACTTACCACAGTCACTTACTTGAGTAAGCTCCTGGGGTTCATTCAATTGCCGCCTCGATCCACTTTGAATGATTTTGTGTATAAACTTGGCGCATCAACGCTAAAGGAATGTAAAAATGACCGAACTGAAGAACGATCGTTACCTGCGCGCGCTGCTACGCCAGCCGGTTGATATCACCCCGGTATGGATGATGCGTCAGGCGGGCCGCTATTTACCGGAATATAAGGCCACCCGCGCCGAGGCGGGCGATTTTATGTCGCTGTGTAAAAATGCCGAGCTTGCCTGTGAAGTGACGCTGCAGCCGCTGCGCCGCTATAAGCTGGATGCAGCTATCCTCTTCTCGGACATTCTCACCATCCCGGATGCGATGGGGCTGGGGCTCTATTTCGAAGCCGGGGAGGGCCCGCGTTTTACCTCACCCATTACCGGCAAAGCGGATGTCGATAAATTACCCGTCCCCGACCCGGAAGATGAGCTTGGCTACGTGATGAACGCCGTGCGCACCATCCGCCGTGAGCTGAAGGGAGAAGTGCCGCTGATTGGCTTTTCCGGCAGCCCGTGGACGCTGGCGACCTACATGGTGGAAGGCGGCAGCAGCAAAGCGTTTACGGTGATCAAAAAGATGATGTACGCCGAGCCGCAGGCCCTGCACGCACTGCTCGATAAGCTGGCGAAAAGCGTCACGCTGTATCTGAATGCGCAAATCAAAGCGGGCGCGCAGTCGGTGATGATTTTTGATACCTGGGGCGGGGTGCTGACCGGCCGGGATTATCAGCAGTTCTCGCTCTATTACATGCATAAAATCGTTGATGGCCTGCTGCGTGAGAACGATGGCCGCCGCGTGCCGGTGACGCTGTTTACCAAAGGCGGCGGGCAGTGGCTGGAAGCGATGGCGGAAACCGGCTGCGATGCGCTGGGGCTCGACTGGACGACCGATATCGCCGATGCGCGGCGTCGCGTCGGCCATAAAGTCGCCCTGCAGGGCAATATGGATCCCTCGATGCTCTATGCCCCTCCGGCGCGCATCGAAGAAGAGGTGGCGACCATTCTCGCCGGGTTTGGCCAGGGCGAAGGCCATGTCTTTAACCTCGGGCACGGCATTCATCAGGACGTCGACCCGGAACATGCGGGCGTATTTGTGGAGGCAGTGCATCGGTTGTCGGCGCCATACCATCGTTAAGGAGTGAATATGGATTTGTCATCGCTACGCACCCAGCAGTTCAGCCTGGCGGCATCGGTTGAACGAGGCGATTGGCTGGACCAGGATCCGCCGACGCTGATCGGCGGAGCGGATGTCGGATTTGAGCAAGAGGGAGAGGTGACCCGGGCGGCGATGGTGCTGCTGAGCTATCCGTCCCTGGAGCTGGTGGAGTATCAGGTCGCGCGCGTCGCGACCACGATGCCCTATATCCCCGGCTTCCTCTCCTTTCGCGAAACCCCCGCGCTGCTGGCGGCCTGGGAGCAGCTTTCGCAGAAGCCAAATCTCTTATTTGTTGATGGCCACGGTATTTCCCACCCGCGCCGCCTCGGCGTCGCCAGCCATTTTGGTCTGCTGGTGGATGTGCCGACCATCGGCGTGGCGAAAAAACGGCTGTGCGGTAAGTACGAGCCGCTGGGCGATGAGCCCGGCGCGCTGGCGCCGTTGTTAGATAAAGGCGAGCAGCTGGCGTGGGTTTTGCGCAGTAAAACGCGCTGTAATCCCCTGTTTGTGAGTACCGGGCACCGCGTGGGCCTGGATAGCGCGCTGATGTGGGTGGAGCGCTGCCTGAAAGGCTACCGTCTGCCTGAGCCGACGCGCTGGGCTGATGCCGTGGCGTCCCGGCGTCCGGCGTTTGTGCGTTGGCAAGCAAATCACGACTGATTCAGGTACACTGCGGCTAATTTCTGACTTCGAGATTTCATCATGTTACAAAACCCGATTCATCTGCGTCTGGAGAAGCTGGAAAGCTGGCAGCACGTGACCTTTATGGCCTGCCTGTGCGAGCGGATGTACCCCAACTACGCCATGTTCTGTCAGCAAACTGAGTTCGCCGATGGCCAGCTTTATCGCCGTATTCTCGATCTGATCTGGGAAACGCTGACGGTAAAAGATGCGAAGGTGAATTTCGACAGCCAGCTGGAAAAGCTGGAAGAGGCGATTCCGGCCGCTGATGATTACGACCTGTACGGCGTCTATCCGGCCATTGATGCCTGCGTGGCCTTGAGTGAGCTGATTCATTCGCGGCTGAGCGGCGAAACGCTCGAACATGCTATTGAAGTCAGCAAAAGCTCGATCACCACCGTTGCGATGCTGGAAATGACCCAGGCTGGTCGCGAAATGACCGACGAAGAGCTCAAGGAAAACCCGGCAGTCGAACAAGAATGGGATATTCAGTGGGAGATTTTCCGTCTTCTGGCCGACTGCGAAGAACGCGATATTGAACTGATCAAAGGGCTGCGTGCAGACCTTCGCGAGGCCGGTGAGAGCAATATTGGTATAAATTTTCAGCAATGAGACCAGAAAACGTGATTTACCGCCTGAATTGTAGCGTCTGAAGGCTTCCATTCCGCCCCCCGTCTGGTCTACATTTGGGGGGCGAAAAAACGTGGCTATCGGTGCGTGTATGCAGGAGAGTGCTTTTCAGGCATTTCCGTCGCACTCGATGCTTAGCAAGCGATAAACACATTGTAAGGATAACTTATGAACAAGACTCAACTGATTGATGTAATTGCGGACAAAGCTGACCTGTCCAAAGCACAGGCGAAAGCTGCCCTGGAATCTACCCTGGCTGCAATTACCGAGTCTCTGAAAGAAGGTGATGCTGTTCAACTGGTTGGTTTCGGTACCTTCAAAGTGAACCACCGCGCTGAGCGTACTGGCCGCAACCCGCAGACCGGTAATGAAATCAAAATTGCCGCAGCAAACGTACCGGCATTTGTTTCTGGTAAAGCTCTGAAAGACGCAGTTAAGTAAGACCGCGTGGCAGTGTACAGTTTTATCGAAGGGGCTTGTCGGCCCCTTTTGTCTACCTGGCGCCGCACGCTGGCGCTGGTAGGCGTATTGCTGCTCACTGCCTGCAGCCATGATTCCTCTCTCCCGCCGTTTACCGCCAGCGGATATGCGGATAACCAGGGGGCGATGCGTATCTGGCGCAAAGATTCTAACGGCGAGGTCCATCTCCTTGCCGCCTTCAGTCCATGGCGTCATGGTAATACTTCGACCAGCGAGTACCGCTGGCAGGATGGCCAGCTCGCGCTGATTGAACTCAACGTCTACGGTAAACCGCCGGAACATATTCGCGCCCGGTTTGATGCGCAGGGCGAACTCAGCTTTATGCAGCGTGAAATCGATGGGCAGAAGCAGCAGCTTTCCAGCGATCAGGTCGCGCTATACCGCTATCGCGCTGAGCAAATACGCCAGACCAGCGACGCTCTGCGTCAGGGACGCGTTATGCTGCGCCAGGGGCGCTGGCATGCCAACAGGACGGTGACCACCTGTGAAGGTCAGACCGTGAAGCCTGACCTCGATACGCAGGCGCTGGCGCATATTGAGCGACGCCAGAATCACTCATCCATTGAGGTCAGCGTGGCGTGGCTGGAAGCGCCTGAAGGCTCTCAGCTGCTGCTGGTGGCAAACGAAGATTTCTGCACCTGGCAGCCGACCGAAAAAAGCTTCTGAGCCTTACCAGTGGCTCATCTCCATATGACCGCGGCCTCCGCCGCAGCTCCCTGGTCCCATACCCACACCGCGAGAAATACCCGCCTGCGCTAACGCGAGATCGAACTTCACCCGCTGCTGGGCCAGCTGTTGACCGAGAACCTCCATCTCCTGGGCAATGGATTCAACTTTCGTGCTGTCCGGCTTATCCGCGGTTAACAGCGCATGGTATTCGTAGCGTTTTGATTGGAGCTGTTGACGCAAAACGCGGGTTTGTTCATAGAAATCGTTATGCAGCTTCTGGGCAGTGGCCTGCTGATCGGTGGTGAGCTGGCTGTAGCCCTGGGGGCCCATTCCGCTGCCGTTATTCCAGTGGTGCCTTGCCCAGGCTGGACTGCTGCCGAAAGTCAGCGCGGCGAGGGCAATCAGCATCAGCGTCATTTTTTTGTTCCGTTTCATAGTTTATTCTCCTGGCTTATGGTTACTCAATGATTTGCATCTTCTGTGCCAGAATGGAAAGGTCGCAGGATATCGGGCATTGAGCGCTTTCCAGCCAGGCGAGAGCGAGTAAAAATGACTCGCGGTCAAGGAGGCTGCGGGTCATTTTTACTCGATCGCTTTCCCGGTTTGCGCCTGAGAAGCGGTTAGACGGGACGGAAAAATGGCATGATTTCTGCTGAGCGATACGGTGTCTGAGGAAAGGGAGTTGTCATGAACGCGATGCGGTTGTCTAAGGATTCCCTCGCCGTCTGGCTGAGCTGGTTGTTAACCGGCCTTATCTTGCTGCTGGTGTGCCTGTTCTCTGCGTTAATCGTGCGTGATTATGGCCGTGAAAATGAAGCCGCGCGCCAGACTATCCAGGAAAAGGGCAGCGTGCTGATTCGCGCCCTTGAGTCCGGCGCCCGGGTGGGCATGGGAATGCGTATGCATCATTCCCAACTGCAGGCGTTGCTGGAGGAGATGGCCTGGCAGCCAGGCGTGCTGTGGTTCGCTGTGACGGATGAGAGCGGTAAAATCATTGCCCATAGCGACCCGCGGCGGGTTGGTGAGTCGCTCTATCCTGCCAGCACTCTGCGTGAGCTGAATATTGGGAGCGAGGAGCGCTGGCGCCGGCTCGAAAAACCGGAACCGGCGCTGGAGATTTATCGTCAATTTCGCCCGCTTAACGGCGGCGGGCATCATATGCGCATGATGATGCGTCGCGAAGCTGCCGTGCTGCGTACCCAGGCTCCCCAGGTTATTTTTATTGCTTTTGATACCCGCGAGCTGGATGCCGACCATGCCCGTAGCCTGCGTAATATGGTTATCATGCTCTGCGCGGCGGGCGTAGTGATGGCGGCAACGTTGCTGGCGCAGTTCTGGTTCCGCCGTTATCAACGTTCGCGCAAGCAGCTGCATGAGGCGACGGCGCGTAAAGAAAAGCTGGTGGCGCTTGGTCATCTGGCCGCGGGCGTCGCCCATGAGATCCGCAACCCGCTGTCATCTATAAAAGGGCTGGCAAAGTATTTTGCCGAGCGAACCCCAGCCGATGGCGAAGCGCATCAGCTGGCCCAGGTGATGGCGAAGGAAGCCGATCGCCTGAACAGGGTCGTCAGCGAGCTGCTGGAACTGGTGCGTCCGGCGCATTTAACGTATCAATCGGTTGATTTGAATGACGTGATTACGCACTCGCTTCAGCTGATTAGCCAGGATGCCGCCAGCCGGGCGATAACGCTCGCCTTCACCGCGCAGCCCGCGCTATGCCGCATTCAGGCCGATCCGGATCGTTTGAAACAGGTGCTGCTGAACCTTTATCTCAATGCCGTCCATGCTATTGGCCGCGATGGCGTGATTACGGTGGCGGTGAGGGAATGCGGCGACGGGCGAGTAAAGGTGAGCGTTGCGGACAGCGGCAAGGGGATGACGGGGGAACAGCTACAGGCCATTTTTACCCCGTACTTCACGACCAAGGCCGACGGCACCGGGCTGGGCCTGGCGGTGGTGCAGAACATTGTCGAGCAGCACGGCGGAACGATTCACGCCGAGAGCGCCCCCGGCGAAGGCGCGCTATTTACTCTCTATTTGCCGGTCAACGGGCAACAAAAGGATGAACAAGGATGAGTGGCGAGCAGATCGATATTCTGGTGGTGGACGATGACATCAGCCACTGCACTATCTTACAGGCGCTGTTGCGGGGCTGGGGATACCGGGTTGCGCTGGCCTACAACGGTGTACAGGCGCTGGAACAGGTGCGCCAGACGGTGTTTGATCTGGTGCTTTGCGATATCCGCATGGCCGAGATGGACGGCATCGAAACGCTGAAAGAGATCAAAACCTGGAATCCGTCGATTCCGGTATTGATCATGACCGCATACTCCAGCGTCGATACCGCAGTGGAGGCGCTGAAATCCGGTGCGCTGGACTACCTTATCAAGCCGCTGGACTTTGACAAGCTGCAGCAGACGCTGTCTGAGGCGTTGGCCCATACGCGGCTGAGCGAGTCACCCGTCGCGGGTAGTCCCCCCGCGGCCCAGTTTGGCATGGTGGGCGATAGCCCGGCGATGCGGGCGCTGCTGAATAATATTGCCCTGGTTGCCCCCTCCGATGCGACGGTATTAATTCACGGCGAGTCGGGCACCGGGAAAGAGCTGGTCGCGCGGGCGCTGCACGCCAGCAGCGCCCGTAGCCGCAGGCCGCTGGTGATCCTTAACTGTGCCGCACTCAATGAGTCGTTGCTGGAGTCGGAGCTGTTTGGGCACGAGAAAGGCGCCTTTACCGGCGCGGACAAACGGCGAGAAGGGCGTTTTGTTGAAGCGGACGGCGGTACGCTCTTTCTCGATGAGATTGGCGATATTTCACCGCTGATGCAGGTGCGCCTGCTGCGGGCGATTCAGGAGCGTGAAGTGCAGCGCGTGGGCAGCAATCAGACCCTTTCGGTCGATGTACGGCTAATTGCCTCCACCCACCGGGATTTAGCTGAAGAGGTCAGCGCCGGACGTTTTCGTCAGGATCTCTACTATCGCCTGAACGTCGTGACTATCGATATGCCGCCGCTGCGTCAGCGCAAGGAGGATATCCCTCAGCTGGCGCGCTATTTCCTGCAGCGTTATGCCGAGCGTAACCGCAAAGCGGTGCAGGGGTTTACGCCACAGGCGATGGACTTGCTGATTCACTACGCCTGGCCGGGCAATATTCGCGAACTGGAAAATGCGGTGGAGCGGGCGGTGGTCCTGCTGACCGGCGAGTACATCTCCGAACGCGAGCTGCCGCTGGCGATTGCCGGTACGTCGGTTGCGGACGCGCCGCACGGCGAGGATAGTATTCAGCCGCTGGTGGAAGTCGAGAAAGAAGCGATCCTGGTGGCGCTCGAAAAAACGGGCGGCAACAAAACTGAAGCCGCCCGTCAGCTCGGCATTACGCGTAAAACGCTGCTGGCAAAGCTCAGCCGTTAGCTGTTTTGCTCACGTTCAATAGCGCGCCAGCCGATGTCGTTACGGCTAAAGCTGCCGTCCCAGCGGATATCGCTCATCAGGGCGTAAGCGCGCTTTTGCGCTTCAGCGACGGTGTGACCCAGCGCGGTAGCGCAGAGCACCCGGCCGCCGCTGGTCAGCACGCGATCGTCATCAGCGAGTCTGGTACCGGCGTGGAAGACCTTGCCGTCAGCCGCTTCTTCCAGCGGCAGGCCGTGGATCTCATCACCGGTGCTGTAGCTGCCCGGATAGCCACCGGCGGCGATCACAACGCCCAGCGAGGCGCGTTCGTCCCACTCGGAGGTTCTCTCATTCAGCTTGCCGTCGCAGGCGGCGAGGCACAGATCTACCAGATCCGATTTCATGCGCAGCATGATCGGCTGGGTTTCCGGATCGCCAAAGCGGCAGTTGAACTCGATAACCTTCGGGTTTCCCTGCTTATCGATCATCAGGCCCGCATAGAGGAAACCGGTGTAGGTGTTCCCTTCCGCTGCCATACCTTTTACGGTTGGCCAGATAATGCGTTCCATGGTGCGCTGGTGAACCTCATCGGTTACCACCGGCGCCGGTGAGTAAGCGCCCATACCGCCCGTGTTTGGGCCGGTATCGCCATTGCCCACGCGTTTATGATCCTGGCTGGTGGCCATCGGCAGGACGTGCTCGCCGTCGACCATCACGATAAAGCTCGCCTCTTCGCCGTCGAGGAACTCTTCAATGACGATGCGGTGTCCGGCGTCGCCAAAGGCGTTACCTGCCAGCATGTCGTGAACGGCGGCTTCCGCTTCTTCCAGCGTCATGGCGACAATCACGCCCTTGCCGGCGGCCAGGCCGTCGGCCTTGATGACGATCGGCGCGCCTTTCTCACGCAGGTACGCCAGCGCGGGCTCGACTTCGGTGAAGTTCTGGTATTCCGCCGTCGGGATGTTATGACGCGCGAGGAAATCTTTGGTGAAGGCTTTGGAGCCTTCAAGCTGCGCCGCGCCTTCCGTTGGGCCGAAGATTTTCAGCCCTGCGGCACGGAACGCATCGACAACGCCAATTACCAGCGGTGCTTCCGGGCCAACGATGGTCAGGTCAATCTTCTCGCTCTGGGCAAAGCTCAGCAGTGCCGGAATATCGGTGACGCCGATAGCCACGTTCTGCAGCGCCGGTTCCAGCGCGGTGCCCGCGTTACCCGGGGCGACAAAAACGGTATCAACCTGCGGTGACTGTGCGGCCTTCCAGGCCAGCGCGTGTTCGCGTCCGCCGTTGCCAATAACTAATATTTTCATCGTCTGCTCCGTGAATTAATGGCGGAAGTGGCGCATGTCGGTGAAGATCATCGCGATGCCGTGCTCATCGGCGGCGGCAATCACCTCTTCGTCGCGAATAGAACCACCGGGCTGAATGACGCAGCTCACGCCAACGGCAGCAGCGGCATCAATACCGTCGCGGAACGGGAAGAAGGCGTCGGACGCCATAGCCGAACCTTTCACTTCCAGACCTTCATCACCGGCTTTAATCCCGGCGATTTTGGCGGAGTAAACGCGGCTCATCTGGCCTGCGCCTATCCCGATGGTCATATTCTCTTTGGCGTACACAATGGCGTTGGATTTAACGAATTTCGCCACTTTCCAGCAGAACAGCGCATCGCGCAGCTCCTGCTCGGTCGGCTGGCGTTTGGAAACCACGCGCAGTTCGCCTTCCGTAACCATACCCAGATCGCGATCCTGAACCAGCAGGCCGCCGTTAACGCGTTTGAAGTCCAGACCCGGTACGCGCTGCGTCCACTGACCGCAGGTCAGGACGCGGACATTCTGTTTCGCGGCAGTGATCTTCAGGGCTTCTTCCGTCGCAGACGGTGCGATGATCACTTCAACAAACTGGCGGGAGATGATCGCCTGCGCGGTTTCGGCATCCAGTTCGCGGTTAAACGCGATAATGCCGCCGAAGGCAGAGGTCGGGTCAGTTTTGTACGCGCGGTCGTAGGCGTCCAGAATAGAGGTGCTTACCGCTACGCCACATGGGTTGGCGTGCTTCACAATAACGCAGGCCGGCTCGCTGAATTCTTTGACGCATTCCAGCGCGGCATCGGTGTCAGCGATGTTGTTATAGGAGAGCGCTTTACCCTGAACCTGCTGTGCAGTGGCGACAGAGGCTTCTTTGACTTCTTCTTCTATATAGAAGGCCGCCTGCTGGTGGCTGTTTTCACCATAGCGCATATCCTGCTTCTTAATGAAGTTCAGATTCAGGGTGCGAGGGAAGCGGCCAGCGGCTTCTTTGCTCTCGCCGTGATAGGCCGGAACCATGCTGCCGAAGTAGTTGGCAATCATGCTGTCGTAGGCGGCGGTGTGTTCGAATGCCTTAATGGCGAGGTCGAAGCGGGTGTCGAGGGTCAGGGAGCCTTCGTTGGCATCCATCTCTTTAATGATGGCATCGTAGTCGCTGCTCTTCACTACGATGGCGACGTCTTTATGGTTCTTCGCCGCTGAGCGAACCATGGTTGGGCCGCCGATATCAATGTTTTCTACCGCATCTTCCAGCGAGCAGCCCTCGCGGGCAACGGTTTGAGCAAACGGATACAGGTTAACCACCACCATATCAATAGGCGCGATACCGTGTTGTTCCATAATACCGTCATCCTGGCCGCGGCGACCGAGAATACCGCCGTGAACTTTCGGATGCAGGGTCTTCACGCGTCCGTCCATCATTTCCGGGAAACCGGTGTAGTCAGAGACTTCGGTAACCGGCAGACCTTTCTCAGCCAGCAGGCGTGCGGTACCACCCGTAGACAGTAGCTCGACACCACGAGCGGAAAGCGCCTGCGCGAATTCGACGATACCGGCCTTGTCAGAAACACTGAGCAGGGCGCGGCGGACTGGACGACGTTGTTGCATGGTATTAAATCCCCAGGATTTGAATATTACAGAGAGCGTTAGGTGAATTTTTGTCTAAAAACTCACCTAACGCACCCAACCGGGCATCCTTGTTATAGCGCGGCATTGTAACGAAAACGTTTGCGCAACGCTCGCGAATTTTTATCTTTCTCTTTTTAGCCCAGGATCGCGCCCTATAAAGAGAAGAGAGCGGGCCTTTATAAGAGGGTATCGGCCGCTACCTGTGGATAATTCTGTGCGTAACAGGGTATAAAGCGGGGTTTTGCTGGGGAATGCAGCAGTCAGTCATTTTTCTGCAATTTTACTATTGCGGATGCTCGGGAACTCCCTATAATGCGCCTCCATCGACACGGCAGATGTGAATCACTTCACAAACAACCCGGTCGGTTGAAGAGAAAAAATCCTGAAATAACGGGTTGACTCTGAAAGAGGAAAGCGTAACATACGCCACCTCGCAACGGTGAGCGAAAGCCGCGTTGCACTGCTCTTTAACAATTTATCAGACAATCTGTGTGGGCACTCAAAGTGACATGGATTCTTAACGTCCTCGGACGAAAAATGAATACCAAGTCTCAAAGAGTGAACACGTAATTCATTACGAAGTTTAATTCTACGAGCATCAAACTTAAATTGAAGAGTTTGATCATGGCTCAGATTGAACGCTGGCGGCAGGCCTAACACATGCAAGTCGAACGGTAGCACAGAGAGCTTGCTCTCGGGTG
>NZ_ALNJ01000045.1:0-18735 GCF_000293135.1 Klebsiella sp. OBRC7
CCCGCCGCGCGCACGCGCTTGCGGATCTCCTCGGCGCTCCAGGCCATTTCAGCAGCGTTGACGGCGGTACTCATAGCAGCTCCTCCAGCAGTTCCTGAATCTCCCCGGCGCTGGCCGGGCGAGGATTGGTGCGTAACGTCACGTCAGCCAGCGCGGCCTGCACCATCGCCGGAATACGCGCTGAGTATTCGGATCGTCCCTCTTTCAGCGCAACCGCCAGTGGCGGCAGCGCGCAGCGCTGTTTGAGCCGCTCGATTTGCTGGATCAGCGCATTGATCGCCGTAACGTCGTTGGCCTCTGCCGGACAAAAGCCGCAGGCTTTGGCCAGCCGGGCGTAGCGTTTGGCAGCACGGGGAACAGCGGCGTTAAAGCGGATAACCGTGGTTAACAGCAGCGCGTTGGCCAGCCCGTGCGGCAGATGAAACTGCCCGCCAAGCTGGTGGGCGATGGCGTGGTTAAGCCCCAGCCCCGCCTGGCTGAAGGCCATCCCGGCAAGGGTTGAGGCGTTGTGCATTTTCCCGCGCGTCGCCACGCAGTCGCCTTTTTCCACCGCCGTGGGCAGATACTGGAACACCAGTTTGGCGGCTTTTTCCGCCAGCGCGTCGGTAAAGTCGCTGGCGTGCGGAGAGACCCACGCCTCCAGCGCGTGGGTCAGTACGTCCATGCCGGTGTTGGCCGTAATCTGCGGCGGCACGCTGACCACCAGCTCCGGGTCAAGGATCGCCATATCGGGATAGAGCGCGTTGTTAAACAGCGGATACTTGATGCCTTTATCCGGGTCGCTAATCACGCAGGCGCTGGTCACTTCCGAACCGGTGCCGCTGGTGGTCGGTATCGCCACGCAGGTTTCGATATTGATGCCGCTCTGCTGGCTAAACCAGACGATAGCCTTCGCCGCATCCATCGCCGAGCCGCCGCCGAAGCCGATGACCACCTGCGGCTGCAGGGCCTGCATTTGCGCAATGCCCTGCACCACGGTATGGATAGTGGGGTCCGGGGTTATCTCGCTAAAGACGCTGATGCGGTTATCTGCGGGCAACGCCTGACGCAGGGTTTCCAGCAGCGGCGAGCGCGCAAGAAAGCCATCGCAGATAATCCAGATGTGCTTGTTGGTAAAGCGCCTGAGCACCGCCAGGCTACCCTGACCGCTGTACAACCGCGTTTGTAGTGAGAAAGTCTTCATCGCGACCTCGGTTAGCGAATGGAAAAGCCGTTGGTCAGCACGCAGCGACGGGAGCGGGCAAAGGTGCGCGCCGAGGTTGTCCCTTCACCGGTCGGCGTGGCGATAGTAAAGGTGGTAAAGCCTTCGCCGCCGACGCCGATCCCGGCATAGGAGGGGCCGTTCTTGACGAATATCGAGGTTTGCAGGGTTCGGGCCGCGAGGTTCAGGCGCGACACGTTCTGCGAGTGCATAATGGCGGTATGATGCAGTCCCTCTTCAACCTTCAGCGCCAGGGCCAGCGCGCTATCGAAATCGCTGACTTTCACCACCGGCAGCATCGGCATCAGCTGCTCGCTGGTGACCCACGGATCGTCGGCGTTAACCAGCGCTATCAGCAGACGCGGCGCTTTCGCCGGAACGGCGATCTCGGCCGCTTCCAGCATGGCCGATGGGCTTTTGCCGACCAGTTTTTTATTCGCCAGGCCTTCAGGCAGGCAGGCGGCGCGGAGTTTGTCGGTGTCGGCAGGGCTCAGCAGCAGCGCGCCGAAGGATTGCATTTGCTGCACCAGACGTTCGGCGACGCTCTCCACCACAATCAGGCTCTTCTCGGCAATGCAGGGCAGGTTGTAATCGAACGAGGCGCCGTTGATGATATCTTCCGCCGCTTTGACCAGATCCGCCGTTTCATCGACGATGCAGGGCGGGTTGCCCGCGCCGGCGCCGATCACTTTTTTACCGCTCTTCATGCCCATCGCCACAATGCCGGGGCCGCCGGTGATAGCGAGGACCGCAATGCGCGGATGGGCCATCATCTGCTGGGTGGCTTCAAACGTCGGTTCCGCCACGGTGACCACCAGATTGCGGATGCCGCAGCAGCGGAAGGCAATCTCTTCAATCAGGCTGATGAGTTTCAGAGAGACCTTTTTTGCTCCCGGATGCGGGCTGAAATAGACGCTGTTGCCCGCCGCCAGCATGCTGATGCTGTTGTTGATGATGGTCTCCGTCGGGTTGGTGCTCGGCGCGACCGACCCGATAACGCCAAACGGCGAATACTCAAACAGCACCATGCCGCCGTCGCCGGTCAGCGCGGTGGTGGTGAGGTCTTCCACGCCCGGCGTGTTGTCCAGCGCGGCCTTGTTTTTCAGGTATTTGTCTTCTTTGTTGCCCATTCCCGTTTCATTGGCGCTCTCTTCCGCCAGCGCGGCCAGCAGCGGCGTCAGTTCCTGACGTATTGCGCTGATGATGGCGCTGCGGGTTTTTAACGGGCACTGCTGATAACGTAAGAACGCCTGGTGCGCGGCGTCGATGGCCTCGCTGACGGACTGGAAAATCCCTTTGCCCTGCGGCTGGACCGGCGTTTGCGCTGGCGTGGTTAATTGCTCGCTAAGAATGGTGCGAATCAGGGTTTCGAGTTCAGAAGTATTCATTGATGTGTTCCCACGTTAATGGCCGCAATGGCGGTCTGTGCTATGTCCATGTCCTGTTCAACGCTGCCGCCGCTGATGCCAAGACCCCCAATTAATGAGCCGTCGCGCCACAGGGCGTAACCGCCGCCAAAGGTGACCACTTTTCCCTGTAAATGCGTTTCGAGGCCATAAAGCGCGGCGCCCGGCTGAACGGCGTCGTTCAGCTCATGGGTCGCCGTTTTCATCGCCACCGCGGTCCAGGCCTTTTTCGGCGCCAGCTCGCTGCTGACCAGCAGAGCGTCCGGCATCCGCCAGGTCACGGTTTCGGTGCCGTGCGCGTCAACGATGCTGATCACCACCGGCACCTGTAGCTGCTGTGCGCGCTCGACGGCCGCGCCGGTGAGCTGGTGCAGATCGTGGAATGAGAGGGCCACGGGCGTCGTCTCCTTACTGCGGCTCGGCTGGCTGGCGGCCAGATAGCGCCGGCTCACTTCGCGGATGATGTTGTTCTGGTGCGCATCGCTATCTTCCGCGCGCGCCAGGGCGTACAGGCAGTCTGATAAGCGATTGATGTAGCGCATCAGTACCTGGCGCACGGTGACTTCCGCTGCCAGCTCAACCAGCCGGCGTTCGGCCCGGCGAGCCAGCGTGCGGGCAAAATGGAGGCGGCTCGCGGCTTCGCAGCGGCCGGGTAAAATAAAGCTGTGCAGCGGTTCGACGCGGGCCATGGCCCGATCGATAGCGGCTTCCAGAGCGGAAATCTCTTCGCTGCTGATGTAGCGCTGTTTCGGCGATGGCCTTTCGCTGTCGCTGGCCAGTTCTGCGCTAAACCAGAAAATTTGCTGCTGGATAGCTTCGAGCAGGGCGCGGTGGTGTTCATCCGCGGCGGCGCAGGCGCACAGGCTCAGCGCGGCGTTCAGCTCATCCAGCGTGCCGTAGGCTTCAACCCGCGGGTGGGTTTTGCTCACCCGCTGGCCGGTAAAGAGTGAGGTGGTGCCAGCGTCGCCCGTTCGGGTATAAATCGCCATAGTCGCTCCTTAACGTGAAAGCGTATCGACAATGCCGACAACGGCGAGGTCGATGGCCTCGTTTGGCCCGGAAAAAACGTGCCTTGCGCTGGAGCCGCCGCTGAGCAGCACCAGCTCGCCAACCCCCGCGCCGACGGAGTCCACGGCGACTTCATCGCCGGAGGTGGGCGAGGCGGGGAGCTCGCCATCGGCGCTGACCCGCCGGACCAGCAGCAGCTTTTTGCCGACCAGGGAAGGCGATTTTTGCGTGGAGACAACCGCGCCCGTGACTCGTGCCAGATGCATGATTTACTCCTGCTTAATGAGTTCAATATTCCGCGCCTGCGCCGCGTCGCGCGCCAGCGCGGTCACGAGGCATTTGCGGTGGATAACCAGGCGCCCCGGGCCCAGCGGCGCGACGTCGCGATAGCTGAGCACCGAACCTGCGTGCAGAACCAGCGGCAGCCCGCGTTCATCGGCAAAGGTCAGCGGCAGGCGAGCCAGTTTTTTAACCGGGATAACCGGCAGCAGCTGGCTGTGCAGGGTGAGCTGCACGCGGATGCCGAAAGCCAGCGCGTCGTGAATGTTGCCAACGGCGGCATCGTCGGTGTCCGCCTCCGCCAGCTGGTTCAGCAGCGGCAGGTCGACGAGCAGAACGCGCAGCGACGCGTGCTGGCAGAACAGACTCCGGCAGTCGGCATCGCGCAATTGCGCCACGCTCAGCGTCGCCGTGCTATGGGCGCGACGCTGCAGCCGGGAGACGATCGTCTCCACGATGCGCTGCAGAACTTCGCCGTTCATCGCGGGCCTACCAGCCGGGCAAAGACCTGCGGGTTATCGGCGCCGGCGGCGTTGGCTTCATCGGTATCGATGTGCATTTCGAGGCGCATATCCGGCGAAACGCGAACCGCTACGTTGTTGAAGATCAGCCCGCGCGCGTCGCCTTCAATGGCCACCGAAACTCTGTCGCCGTGGGCAACCCGCAGGATCAGCGCATCGAGCGGCGACATATGAATATGCCGCTGCGCGACGATAACCCCTGACGCCAGCTCCACCTCGCCAAAAGGGCTGACCAGGCGGATGCCCGGCGTCCCTTTCAGATCGCCGGACATCCTCAGCGGTGCCGCAACCCCCAGGGTTCGGGCATCGGTACGCGATATTTCCACCTGGCTTACCGAGCGCAGCGGACCGAGCAGGCGCACATTTTTAAGCTGCCCCTTCGGCCCCACCAGGGTGACGGTTTGCTCCGCGGCGTACTGTCCCGGCTGCAGCAGCGCCTTTTTCTCGCTGATGGGATGGCCGGGGAACAGGCGTTCGTAATCCGCCGCCGACAGGTGGATATGACGATTTGAAACCCCCAGCGGGATGGGCCGTAGCCGCATCTCGTCGAGAACTTTACTGACCGTTGATTCCAGAAGCTGTTTATCCATTACGCCTCACCTCGCTTGCCGGGGTGAATGCAAAGCGAGCGCGGCTCGCCCTTCTGGCGCGGACATTGCGGGTCCAGACACAGGTTGCAGCTAACCACGCCGTGTTGCTGGGGAAGCTCTTCTGCTGGCGCTGGCGAAACGACATCAGCCGTCCCTGACGCTTCAGGCTCAGGTTGCATGACGGAGGGCGGGGGAGCCTCCGCGCGCAGGATCCCTTCTCCGGGCCTGGCGATGACTTTGTGGGCCACCAGGCCGTTTCGCTGCTCGGCAAACTGTGCACCGGTGGTGATGGCCGCCTGCACGGAGGCCACATCACCGGTAATTTTAATCACCGTCCAGCCTGAACCATTGGTCTTTTCGAGGGCGACCAGCGTGATAGAAGCGGATTTCGCCATGATATCGGCGCAGCTGATAGCCAGTGCCAGACCACAAACTTCAAGTAATCCCAGTGATTGCTTCACGCGGTGCTCCTTATTCGCCATCAATCAGGCTGATTTCGGTAAAATGGCCTCAACGTCGCTGTGCGGACGCGGGATCACGTGGCAGGATTTCACTTCGCCCACCGCGCTCGCCGCCGCGCTGCCCGCGTCTACCGCCGCTTTGACCGCGCCGACGTCGCCGCGCACCATCACGGTGACGAGGCCCGAGCCAATTTTTTCGTAGCCGACCAGCTGCACGTTGGCAGATTTCACCATCGCATCGGCGGCCTCAATGGCGCCCACTAACCCTTTTGTTTCAACCAGTCCCAGTGCGTTATTCATCCTGCTGTTCTCCTGTTGCTTCACTATTCAGATCCCGGAAAGGGATCCCTTTGACCAGCCGTGCCGCGTTATTACCGGTGTTGCGATGGGCCTGACTGTCCTGATGATGCATCAACGTAAAAAGCGGCGCCGATGCGGGTAAATTCTTGTAGTGCACGACCAGCGTATGGCGGTCGCAGGCGATGCCCACCAGCAGCGGTGAGCTGCGCGCCGCCTGCCAGGCGCTGTCCACGATCTCTCCGGCCGGGTGGTTCTGGAGCCGGAAAGGGATACCTTCCTCTTCGATACCCAGCAGCACTTCGCGCCACAGGCCGTCGCAGCCGTCGATGACGGCGATCGCGATGGCCGGGGCGCTGTGATTACTGTCCATGCGCGAACTCCTTATGCCAGGAGAGAATAAGGCCGGTGGCCACCGCGTTTCTGGGGCCCTCGCTGCCGCGAATATTTCCCCGTCCGGCAACCAGGCGGTAGTGCGCCAGCGCATCGGTGACCAGCTGCGGGACTTCGAAATCCAGCGACGAACCGCCGACCAGCACCACGAACGGAATATCGCGAATGTTGCCGGTGGGGCTGACCTGACGCAGCGCGCGCAGGGCGTTGGTGACAAAGACCCGCTCTTTGGCGATGCGGCGAATGGCGCGCACTTTTTCCAGTGCTAAGTCGCCGGGTAGCGGCACCAGTTCGTCCGCTTTCACCACGCAGACGCGGGCGAATACGGCGGGGGGCAGCGGCGTGGAGAAGAACTGCACGCTGCCGTCCTCGTGGCGTAAATGGAACAGACTTTCCACCTTGGCCAGCGGGTACTTCTTGATCTCTTCCGCCAGATAGCGGTCTTCCAGCCCCAGCTCGCGGGCAATAATCATCGTCACCATGTCGCCCGCGCCCGCGAGGTGGGTGGCGATGATGTCGCCTTTGGGGTTGATGATGGAGGCATCGGTGGAGCCCGCGCCGAGGTCGAGGATCGCCAGCGGTCGGGTAGTGCCCGGCGTGGTCAGCGCCCCCAGGATGGCGGCTTCGGCCTCGGCGCCGCCGATCTGCACGTCGATATTGAGCTTCTGCTCGATTTCGCGGGCGATCATTGCCATCTGCAGGCGATCCGATTTCACCATTGAGGCGATGCCCACGGCCTGCTCCAGCGAGAACTCCCCGGCAAGACCGCCGGTGACGCTCACCGGTACCGAGGTATCAACGGCCAGCAGGTCCTGAATGAATATTTCGCTGCTCGGTTTGTTGGTGAGCTCGGCCATGGTCTGGCGCACGTGTTCCAGCATGCCGCCGATATTGGTGCCGGACTCGCCGGTGACGTTATCGAGCCTGCCGCAGCCGTCGACCGCTTTCATGATGGCTTCGGCGCCGGCGGCAACATCCACGCGCACGGTACGGCCCTGCGCCAGTAGTTCCAGGTTACCGGCGGGGATCGCCCGCGCTTTGACGTCGCCGGATGGCGTTTTGACCACCACGGCGGAACGGTTGCCAATCAGCGCCCGGGCCATCGGGACGATGTTTTTCGTCTCCTCGGGGCTGAGGTTAAAGACGGTGGCGATGCCGTAAGGGTTAGAGAGGGTTTCGATGACCTTCCCCGGCACGGCGACCTCAATCGCCGCCAGCATCCCCAGCGGAATGCGGTCGATGTACAGCACTTCGTCAACGATCGGCAGCGGTTTTTCCAGCCGGTTGCTGACCAGCACGCCATCGTCGCGCTGCAAAATGACGCCGGTAATCTGATACCCGGCGCGGATGGAGGCGTTGATAACCTGAGCGATATCGGCAAAATCAAAAGCTGACGACACCACCAGGATATAGGGCGCGTCCGCCGGGCGGGTTAACAGCTCCTGCGGCGTAATGGTGATGCCCACGCCAAGCCCCGCGCCGCCGGGCGTTTTCGGGTTATGGCCGATCATGGTCGATTCGGTGATGATGGTTTCGGTAATGGTTTCCATCGCCACATCGCCAATCACCGGCGTGGCTTCGTTAATGCGGATGAGCGAAATATCGCTGACATTGATCCCCGCGCGCTTTGCAACGAGAGCGAGGGCCTCCTGAATGCCGAACACGTTACGCAACGTGCCTTTGATCCCGGTGGTTTCCGCCAGTGCGCTGTGCGTAATCGTCAGCGCGCCAGCCTCATCCTGTCGCGCCAGGGCGACTTCCGTCGATGAGTTGCCTATATCAATGCCAGCTATATATCGCATTGTTTACCCCTAAAGTTAATCGTCGCCTTTAAGTTTCTTACGCTCGACGTACAGCGTGGCCGCTTCGCGAACGAAAGCGGCGCAAATCTTCGCCTGATAGCGGCTTTCGAGATCGTCGGCGATCGCCAGCAGCTCCTCTTTCGTCGAGCGATAGGGGCGGAGGGCGTTGTAGATTTCAAGAATGCGATCGTCCGGTACCGCGGTCAGCTCGGCGGCGCGCTCGAAGTTCATCGCCAGCCGGTCGCGGCCCGCGTCTTTGGCAATAGAGGCCTGTAAGCGCAGGGTTTCCGGGGTAATACGCATATCCTGGGCGGTGACTTTATTGCTCAGCACGTTTTCCAGCGTAAAGTCGTCCAGCGTTTTATTGGTGGCGGTTTTCACCCATTCAGGGTGCTTGTTCGCCAGCGGGTAGTCGCTGACCCTGGCGCTACGGGACGCGCCGCCAGCCGCCGGAGCCGCCGCAGGCGCCTCGCCCTGCAGGCTGTTCATGCGGCTCAATACGTCGCGTACCATCGATTCAATTGCGTCGGTATTCATGGAGTTATCCTTTATCAAAGCGCCACGCGCAGTTCCTGCGGGTTTTTGCCCGTCACCACGTACTTGGTCTCTTTAATGTGCAAAATGGCCGATTTCGCCTGGTACTTCGGCCGCGCCATCTGGTCATTCAGCGTCGGGACCGGCTGCGGCGATTCGCGTTTCGCATAGCGGGCGGCGTTTTTGCCGATCTGGCGATAGGTTTCCAGGGTCAGCAGCGGCGCCTGCGGGAACAGCTCCAGGTTAGAGAGTGGCGGCAGCCCCTGCTGGTGGATCACCGTGGTACCTTTTGACTGGATGCCGATAGAGATGCCGGAACCGCTCAGGCGATTACCCTCAACGGCGACGAAGGCCACATCGGAGGATTTAAAGCAGCGAATTACGCGCGCCTTAATGCCTTCTTCTTCAATACCGGCAATGACTTCGCGCAAAATGCTCTTATGCGGGATGCCGACGATATTGACGGTCTGCGCCAGACCGAAAGCCGGGCCGACGGCGATAATCACTTCGTCCTGCTGGGTTCCCTGACGCGCTTCGCCCACTTCCGTCAGGAAGCCGTCGCCGGCGGGCGGCGTGGCCTGGGGCGCAGCGGAGGCCGCCGGCGCATTAAACGAGACCGGTTTATCGCTGCCCTTCATTTCGCTGAGCACGTCTTCAATTATCTGGCGCAGCAATTTTTCATTAATTTCCATTTCTCACCCCTTAATCAATCTCGTTGGGATCAAGAGCGCCAGGGATGTTTTTAATCTCTTCCCAGCGTTCGCCCTGCAGGCGATAGCCCGTTGCCGGACCGGCATAGTCGTTGACGTCGTTGACGGCCGACAGTACCTGCCCGTCGCCGACGATAATCGCGGAGGTATGCAGATAGTCCCCGGTCAGCTTGGCTTTCTGGATGTTGAGCATGTCCTGGGCCACGTCGGTGAATCCGCCCTGCGCCAGCGCTTTCACCACTTCCAGACCGTTGCGGTTTTTATTGATGATTTCCTGGGCGAACTTGATGTCTTCGACGATGTTGCGCTCCGGCATATCTTTCGAACCGTGGGCATAGGTCGCGGCTTCAACTTCTTCATCGGTAATCGGCGGCAGCCCCATTCCGGCAAACACGGCCTGCAGCGCGCGGGCGGCTTTGTTACGGATGGCGATGACGTCCTCTTCGCGAACCGGACGCAAACCGCCGTCCACCTTCAGGTCGCGCTGGATGACGTTGTAGTCGTCAAAGTCCTCGGCATCTTCGTTGGAGCCGGCGAACATGTTGTCGTAGTTCGGCACCGCGGAATAACCGGAAGAGATAAAGTCGGTGCCCGGCAGGAACTGCATCAGCAGGCGCGCGGTACGACGCATATCGGAGTGGGTGAAGGTCTGGTCGTTACTGGAGGCGCACTCCAGATCCAGCGACGAACAGATCAGGTTTTCCGCCAGCACCGCGCGAATGCCGGAAGGCACCGCAGACGGCACGCCGATGCAGCTAACGGAACCGTTTTGCAGACCCTGTACGCCCGCGGCTTTGGTGATGTAGATACAGCGCGCTTCCAGATAAAGCATGGATTTGCCTTCGGCGTAGCCCATCTGCACTTCCGAGCCTGAGCCGGAGGTAAAGCGCATTTTCAGCCCGCGAGAGGCGTAGGACGAGGCGAGGAAGCCCTTCGACCACGGGGTGTCGTCGCCGTCGGTAAAGACCGGCTCGGTGCCATAGACGGAGATGGTTTCGGCGTAGCAGGTGTGGCCCAGCATGCCGAGCTTCAGCTCGGTGGCTTCTTCCAGCGAGCACTGCGTCAGCACGCCCGGACGGCCTACCTGCGAGCCCACCAGCAGCGCGATGGCGTTGAACGGCGCATAGCGCGCTACCGCAACGGTGGTTTCCTGTTCGTCAAATCCGCGCCATGCCCCTTCGGCGGCGTCGGCGGCAATCTGTACCGGGTTATCTTTGACGTTGGTGACGTGTGCCTGCTGGGACGGGGTGCGGCGGGCGCGCATTTTCTGCATCGCCATCATCATCTCGACGACGTTCATATGCGAAACCACTTCGACGATTTTCGCCGGCGTCATCGCGGTGGTCAGCGGAACGATTTCGCTGCGTTTGACGTTTGGATCGCACAGCATGTTGGCCAGCTTGACCGAATCCATCGCCATCACTTCTTCGGCGCGGTTCAGGTTGATACCGTAGCGGGCGATAAAGTGGTCGATCAGGTCAAAATCGCTTACCGGTTTCCCGTCCAGCTCGGTCACCGCGCCGTTAACGATTTTAATCGACGGTTTCGGGTCGTTCGGGCTTTCCATCGCGATAAAGCCTTCTTCGATCCACTCCTTAACGAAGCCGTCCTGATTCACAGGGCGTTTCGCCAGTGCTTCAAATCTTTTCGATCTCATGAATCAGCCTCGTGGGTATCAGATGTAGGACGGGCGATCGTTTTTCGGTTCAGCACCGAGGGTCGCAAGGACGGTTTTGCCGATTTCGCGCGCGGAGGTGACCGCCTGGCGGACCGCGCCGGAGTCGCCGGAAATCACCAGAATGGCTTCGTTACTGAAGCTGGTGCCGTGCGCCGGAGAGCTATAGGCCACGACTTCCACGTTGGCTGACTTCAGGGCGGTATCGGCCATCAGCACGCCCACGGAGGCCGGTGCGCCGACGATGATGCCGCAGGCCCGGCCAATCGGCGCGCCGAAGGCTTTTTCCAGCGCGTAGCTGGCGCGAGCGGTGTACTGCAGCTCGATATGCCCGGCTTCGTTGCCGTAAACATCGCCAAAAGTGCGGTCGAGTTCTTTCAGCGCGACTTCGATACCGCGCTTAACGTCGGAAACGTCGTTACCGCCCAAAATAATCAGCGAACCGTGGCCCGCTCCGCCTTTGGTATCGCGCGGCAGCTCAATGCTGACCACTTCGGTATTGGTGGCTTTCAGCGCTTCGTCCGCCGCCATAATGTGCGGGCCTGCGCCGGTGCGGGCGCCGAGAATGCCGATGGAGCGATAGCGCTTTTCAAGCTTCATCGCATCCAGCAGGGCGGTATCGACGTTGGCGATAACCAGACCCAGGGTGTCGCCAATGGCGGTCCCGACAAATTCCGTTAAACTGCAGCTTTTTTCTGCCATAGCCGTCTCTCGTATTGGATGGTTTTCAGTAGGGATGGCCTGCTGTTCCGGCGTTGCCACGCGGGCAATCACCTGAGCCATGATCTGTTCCACCAGCTCATTGCTGCTCATTGGCTAATTCCCTTCGGTAAGATTTTTTCTACATCGGTGTGGGGGCGTGGGATAACGTGTACGGCTTTCACTTCACCCACATTACGTGCGGCGGCGGCCCCCGCATCGGTGGCCGCTTTTACCGCGCCAACGTCGCCGCGTACGATGACGGTCACCAGTCCGGAGCCAATCTTTTCGTAGCCCACTAACATCACATTGGCTGACTTAACCATTGCATCAGCGGCCTCTATGGCTGCGGTTAAGCCTTTGGTTTCTACCATTCCTAGTGCTTCTTGTTGCATAAAGACCTCGCATAGAGTGTTCCGATAGTTGGGACTATAAGAAGATGCGAGGAAAAAGAATGGCTGACTTGAATTTGATGGTGAAAAAATAGTGGGTATTGAATAATATAAAATTGCTACATGTAAATTTAATATATTGATTTTTATTGTTATTTTTATTTGTTGTTATGTGATTATCTTGTTTTGTATATTCCATATTTACAAATTTGTTCATGACGAATTTAATTTTATCTGCTATGCGAGAAAAACTGATTTGTGATGTTTGTTGGAAAACGATGAGTTGGTTTTAGCAATATTTTTGCATGTCATGGCGATGGCGTAATTGCGAAATCCGCGCGTGAGCAATGCTATTCTGAGTTATTCAATGACAATAATTTGTTATTGATGCCCGAATTTTCCGGGGCCGCCGTCAGCAGGTTGCCAACAATTTGCGGAGCGGAGTTCATATAGTGGGCCCGTTGTACTCTACTGCCAGCAGGAGGTTGGCTGGTCAGGACACGAACTCTGCTAAGAAGGTGTCACCATGAATGATTCGTTAAAAGCGCAATGTACCGCCGAGTTTCTGGGCACCGGGCTGTTTTTGTTTTTCGGCATCGGCTGCCTGAGCGCGTTAAAGGTGGCGGGAGCCAGCCTCGGACTGTGGGAGATATGTATTATCTGGGGTCTGGGGATCTCGCTTGCCGTCTATCTGACGTCGGGAATATCCGGCGGCCATCTCAACCCGGCGGTGACCGTTGCGTTATGGCTATTTGCCTGTTTTCCCGGGCGAAAAGTGTTCCCCTATATTGTCTCCCAGGTCGCGGGCGCCTTCGGCGGCGCGGTGCTGGCCTATGTGCTGTACAGCACGATGTTTACCGAGTTTGAATCCGCCCACCATATCGCTCGCGGCAGCGTTGAGAGCCTGCAGCTGGCGAGTATTTTCAGCACCTACCCGGCGGCGTCGCTGAGCATTTGGCACGCGGCGCTGGTCGAAGTGGTGATCACCTCCATGCTGATGGGGATGATTATGGCGCTGACCGACGACGGCAACGGGGTGCCAAAAGGGCCTCTGGCCCCGCTGCTGATCGGCCTGCTGGTGGCGGTGATTGGCGCGTCAACCGGGCCGCTGACCGGCTTTGCGATGAATCCGGCGCGTGATTTTGGGCCGAAGCTGTTTACGTGGATGGCGGGCTGGGGCGATATCGCGATGACCGGCGGAAGGGATATTCCGTACTTTATTGTGCCGATTATTGCGCCGCTGATCGGCGCCTGCCTCGGCGCGGCCATCTATCGTTATCTGATAGGAAATAACTTACCGTGTAATACCTGTAAATTAGAGGATTAATGCATCCGCTGAAATAGCGAAAAATTTTCATGAACCGGTATCACGAACTGGCCAAAAACGTCTCCCACGGATGGGAGACTTTTGCTATCGTAATATTCTTTTATCGTTGGCGGTAAATGATGATGAAAGGAAGTGAATATTAAAGAAATGTTTTATTTATAACAAAAAATTAACTGAGAGGTTTTATCATGATTTCTGCGAGCACACTAAACTCAGAACTCATTAATAAAATCGCACAGGATTTTGCGCAGGCCACCAGTCTGGCGGTTGTGGTTGTCAATATTCACGGTGATGAAATATCTGAACTATTTAATTTCACCCCTTTCTGCCAGCTGATGCGCCAGCACCCCCAGCACAGCACCCGCTGCCGGATGAGCGACCGCTGCGGCGGACTCGAGGCGTCAAAAACCGATCAGCTCTGTATCTACCGCTGCCACGCCGGATTAACCGATTTTTCCATTCCGCTGGTTATCGCCGGGCACCTTGTGGGCTTCGTGCTATGCGGGCAGGTGCGCTTAAGCAACGATGTAGAACTGGTGGATATCCTCAACGTGGACGACGGCTGGCAGGCGGACCCCGAGCTGCTCAACGCGTTCCGCGACGTGCCGGAGATGGATTACTCCAGAGTGATTGCCTCCGCGGATTTACTGAAGCTGATCGTCGAGAACTGCCTGAAAAAGCAGCTCAACTTTGTGGTAATTAAAGATAATCCCCAGCAGCCGGAACCCGCGCGCGCCGGTCGGGTTGCCAGCCCTCATGACAGCAAAATGAAGAAGGCGCTGCGCTACATTGATGCCCATTTATCCGATGAGCTTCGCCTGGAAGACGTCGCCGCCCACGTTTATCTCAGCCCCTATTACTTCAGTAAGCTATTTAAAAAATATCAGGGTATCGGTTTTAACGCGTGGGTGAACCATCAGCGGATGGTGAGCGCCAAAGAGCTGCTTTGCCACAGCGACTGGAGCATCGCCAGCATTGCGCGGAATTTAGGATTTTCGCAAACCAGCTATTTTTGCAAAGTTTTTCGCCAGGCTTATCAGGTCACTCCGCAGGCCTATCGCCAGCAAATTAACGCCAGATCACAAACTGAGTCATTTTAAATGACAATATTTTGTTATTGCCGATTTTTGATATGCCCTTGTATCTGGCTCATTCTAAAATGAAAATATCTCATTCAGAGCAATAAATTGTCATAGCGCAACAAAATAATAATGAGAGAACGATAAGCTGCACCAGTTTTTATTTATTTGATGGGATAGAGTGATATCCGAAATGGCTTTCAGCGCGCCATCGGCGTAATGAAACGGCCTTGGTAATTAAAAATTAAACACGACGGGAGCCATCCAGCTTCCGTAAGATATTCCGGGAATCATTCGAGTGGGTTTCATCCCGCTCGATAAAACCGACAGGCGCCAGGGAAGGGGGTGTGAATCCCCCGCAGCCCCCGCTGCTGTGATGCTGACGAACCCATATTTAGCCACTGATCTGCTTACCGGATTGGGAAGGATGGGAGAGGACGACGCTAAGCCAGAAGACCTGCCTGTCGGTAATAATCAACAACTTCGGTGGGAAGTGGGTTGCTCAGATGCGTACAGTCGAAAGACTGGGAATGCACGCAGCCCTACCACCCGGCACAGGATCGGGGTATGGCAGCCAGGCAGCACGCATTTATTCTCGCAGGTACCGGCAGCGGTTGTGGTAAAACCACCGTTACGCTTGGTCTGCTCAGCCTGTTGAAGCAGCGCGGTATGCGGGTTCAGCCCTGCAAAGTCGGCCCGGACTACCTCGATACCGGCTGGCACACCGCCGTCAGCGGCGTCGCTTCCCGCAACCTCGACAGCTTTATGCTCCCGGAACCGGTGCTCAATGCGCTGTTTTGCGAACGGATGCAGCAGGCGGATATCGCGGTCATTGAGGGCGTGATGGGGCTGTATGACGGCTTCGGTACCGACCCTGGCTACTGCAGCACCGCCGCGATGGCTAAACAGCTCGGCTGTCCGGTTATTTTGCTGGTAGATGGCAAAGCGGTTTCCACCTCCATCGCCGCCACGGTGATGGGATTTCAGCACTTCGACCCCAGCCTGAATATCGCCGGCGTTATCGTCAATCGCGTCAACAGCGAATCCCATTATCAGCTTCTCAAAGGCGCCATTGAACGCTACTGCGGGCTGCCGGTGCTCGGCTACGTACCGCGAGTGGAAGGGGTGGCGTTACCTGAACGCCATCTGGGGCTGGTCACCGCCCGCGAGTCGCTGGTCAATCAGCAGCCGTGGCGCGATTTTGCCCAAACGCTGGCGCAAACGCTGGATATTGAACGGCTCCTGGCTCTTAGCCAGCTCACCGCCCTACCCGCCGGGGAGTGGCCCCCGCTGCCGTCGCCCGACGCCGGCGCGGGCCTGACGCTGGCGCTGGCCGACGACGAAGCCTTCAACTTTTACTACCCGGATAACCTTACGCTGCTTGAACGCTGCGGGGTGAATATCGTGCGCTTCAGTCCGCTGCGTGATAGCGAGCTTCCGCCGTGCCAGATGATTTGGCTCGGCGGCGGCTATCCGGAAATTCATGCCGCCGGGCTGGCGGCCAATACGTCGATGCTGGCGCAGCTGCGGGAGGCGCACCGGCGCGGGGTGGCGATTTACGCCGAGTGCGGCGGTTTGATGTATCTCGGCAGCACCCTTGAAGACGCCAGCGGCGACATCTATCCGATGGCCAATCTGATTCCCGGCCACAGCAAGATGGGCAAACGGCTTACCCGTTTTGGCTACTGCGAGGCGCGGGCGATGCGGCAAACGCTGCTGGCGGCGCCCGGCGAAATCCTGCGCGGGCATGAGTTTCACTACTCGGATTTTACCCCTGAGATCCCGGCGGTCCTGGCCTGCCGCAAAGTCCGCGACGGTATGACCCTTCAGCAGTGGTCGGGCGGCTGGCAGGTGGGCAACACGTTCGCCAGCTATCTGCACCTGCACTTTGCGCAGCGTCCCATCATGCTCAACCACTGGCTGGCTGCGGCAAGGAGCGCGCTATGACGCTGCTGGCATGGGGCGTTGCCTGGCTCCTCGATTTTATCATCGGCGATCCGCAGAGCTGGCCGCATCCGGTGCGCTGGATTGGCAACCTGATCGCCGCCGTGCAGCGCGGCGTGCGCCGCTATTGCCGCAGCGATGTCGCCCTGCGCGTCGGCGGCGCCGTGATGTGGCTGGTGGTGGTCGGGCTAACGTGGAGCGTCTGCTGGGGCGTGCTGGCGCTGGCGCGGACGATTCATCCGTGGCTTGGCTGGCTGGTTGAGGTATGGATGATTTTCACCGTGCTGGCCGGACGCTGCCTGGCGCAGTCGGCGCGGGACGTCGAGCGCCCGCTGCGCGCGGGGGATCTGGCGGAGAGCCGTATCAAGCTGTCGTGGATCGTCGGGCGCGATACGTCGCAGCTTGCGCCGCAGCAGATTAATCGCGCGGTGGTGGAAACCGTCGCGGAGAACACCGTCGACGGGATTATCGCGCCGCTCTTCTTCCTGCTGCTCGGCGGCGCGCCGCTGGCGATGGCTTATAAAGCGGTCAACACCCTGGATTCGATGGTCGGCTATAAGCACGAAAAATATCGGGCCATCGGCATGGTCAGCGCCCGCCTCGATGATGTCGCCAACTTTATCCCCGCCCGCCTGAGCTGGCTGCTTATTAGCCTCGCTGCTCTCCTCTGCGGTGAAGCGGGCGGCCGCGCGCTGCGCATCGGCTGGCGCGACCGTTACAACCACAGCAGCCCGAACTGCGGCTGGTCGGAGGCCGCCGTCGCCGGAGCGCTCGGCATCCGGCTTGGCGGCCCTAACGATTACTTTGGCCAGCGCGTGGAGAAGCCGTGGATTGGCGAGGCGACGCGCGATATTTCCGTAGACGATATTTCCCGAACGATTCGACTGATGTGGGTGTCTTCGACCCTGGCGCTGGCGCTGTTTATGGCGGTCCGGTACTGGCTGGTCGGCGCTGCCTGAGGACAAATGAATGCACTATATCCAGCAACCGCAGGCGATTGAGGCGAAAAGCTTCGACATTATTGGCGACATTATTGCGCAGACCCGCCCGGACTACCGCTTTGCCAGCCCGCTGCACGAAGCCATTATCAAGCGGGTGATCCACACCACCGCTGATTTTGACTGGCTGGATATCCTGTGGTTTTCGCCCGACGTGCTTCCGCGCTTGAGCGCCGCCCTGAGCCAGCCCTGCACGCTTTATACCGATACCACCATGGCCCTGTCCGGGATCAATAAAACCCTGCTGGCGAAATTCGGCGGCGAGTGCCGCTGCTATATCAGCGATCCGCGGGTGGTGGCGGAGGCCAAAGCGCAGGGGATGACCCGCTCGATGGCGGCGGTTGATATCGCGGTCGCCGAAGAGGGCGAGAAGGTGTTTGTTTTCGGCAATGCGCCCACTGCGCTGTTTCGTCTGCTGGAGCATGACGTCGCGGTCAACGGCGTGATTGGCGTGCCGGTCGGTTTCGTCGGCGCGGCGGAGTCGAAAGAGGCCCTGACGCAAAGCGGCCTGCCGGGCATCGCCGCGCTGGGTCGTAAAGGCGGCAGCAACGTCGCCGCCGCCATCGTCAACGCCATTTTGTACCATTTACAGGGGGCGCGATGAGCGAGCAATCCTTTGACGCCCCGGTATGGCACAACGGCAAGGCGCTGCGCAAAGGCTATACCACCGGATCCTGCGCCACGGCGGCAGCAAAGGTCGCGGCGCTGATGGTGATGCGTCAGCATCTGATTCATCAGGTCTCCATTGTCACCCCTTCCGGCGTCACCCTGTGCCTTAACGTCGAGTCGCCGCACGTTGAAGGGCAGCAGGCGATTGCCGCCATCCGTAAAGACGGCGGCGATGATGTTGACGCCACCCACGGGATGCTGATTTTCGCCCGCGTGACGCTCGACGATTCCGGCGAGATTACCCTGCGCGGCGGCGAAGGCGTCGGCACGGTCACCCGCAAAGGGATCGGCCTGCCCATCGGCAGCCCGGCGATTAACCGCACCCCGCGCCACACCATCGAGTCGGCGGTGCGCGAAGCGATTGGACCGTCGCGGGGGGCGACGGTAGAGATTTTCGCCCCGGAAGGCGAGGCGCGGGCGCAGAAAACCTATAACTCGCGGCTGGGGATTTTGGGCGGCATCTCGATTATCGGCACCACCGGTATCGTGACGCCGATGTCAGAGGAGAGCTGGAAGCGTTCGCTGTCGCTGGAGCTGGAAATTAAGCGCGCGGCGGGGCTGGAGCGGGTGGTGCTGGTGCCGGGCAACCACGGCGAGCGCTTTGTACGCGAGCAGATGGGCATCGATTCCCAAGTGGTGGTCACCATGAGCAACTTCGTCGGCTACATGATTGAAGAGGCCGTGCGCCTCGGGTTCCGCCAGATCGTGCTGATTGGCCATCCCGGCAAGCTGATTAAAGTCGCCGCCGGG
>NZ_ALNJ01000046.1:0-2577 GCF_000293135.1 Klebsiella sp. OBRC7
CTGGGCAAAGCGATTGCCGAAGGCGCGGTAGACAACGCGCAGCTGCGTGATGTAAACGACGCCATTCGCAGCCATGCTATCGAGAAAGTGGGCCAGAAACTGCGTGGCTACATGACTGATATGAAACGTATTGCAGTCGCGGGCTGATGCCCTCACCCCAACCCTCTCCCACAGGGAGAGGGAGCAAACATTAAAGGCCTTCTCTTTGAGAAGGCCTTGCTGTTTATTTCCGGTACAGCACTTTGATGATGTGGTAACCGAACTGAGTGTGCAGCGGGCCGGTTGGCTCCAGCACCGGGCAGGAGAAGACCACTTTGTCGAACGCCGGCACCATCTGGCCCTGGCGGAATTCACCTAAGTCGCCGCCGCGTTTGCCCGACGGGCAGATGGAGTGCTTCTTCGCCAGCTTGCCGAAGTCGGCGCCGTTTTTAATCTGCTCCAGAAGATCCAATGCCAGTTTCTCTTCTTTTACAAGGATATGCAGTGCTGCTGCTGTTTTTGCCATGGTTTGCGCCCTGGGTTAAGTGATAAATCAGGGCGCAATATTAGCATGTAAAAGCCGTTACAGGATGTCGAAGGTGATGCGGTTCCACGACAGCGGCGGCAGGGTGAGGTCGGAGGCCGTGAGCGTCTCCGGCGCAACGCGATCCGGACGATCAAAGGTATTTTTCGCGTAGAGATCGTCACAGCGAAGGATCTGATGTTCTGCAAGACGCGTCTGGCCAAACGCCGACAGATCCGGATCCAGCGTGAAGCTGTCGTGAAAATCGCTGTTCAGCGCGAATAAATAGAGTTTACCCGCTGCGGCATTGTGCACCACGGCAGACTGGATGCGCCGTGCGTCACCGTATTTGCTGCTGAAGGTGCCCGCAGGAATGAAGTGGCGCAACGCGCTGCCTTTCGCCACGTTAGCCACCATCGCAAAGGGCCAGAAGATGGTCTGACGAATCACCCCGCCGCCCGCTTCGGTAAAGATGGGGGCAATGACGTTCACTAACTGCGCGAGGCTGGCCATTTTAACCCGATCGCAGTGGTTAATGAGGGAGCAGAGAAGACCGCCAACGACCAGCGCGTCGAGAAAAGAGTAACGGTCTTCCAGCAAAGGCGGCGCAACCTTAAAGCGATTCTCTTTATGCTTCATCGGCGCATCCCAGGGGTCGCCGCGCAGATACCAGACGTTCCATTCATCGAAGGAGATCATAATGTCCTTCTTACCGCGCTTGTACGCTTTCACATAGTTGGCGGTGCTGACGATGGTCTCGATAAAGTTGTCCATATTGACGAAGGAGGCCAGGAAGTCGCTTTCAGTGCCTTCGTTTTCATAATACTGGTGGCAGGAGATGTAATCGACGTAGTCGTAAAGTTCCTCGAGTACAACCCGATCCCAGGTGGGGAAGGTATCCATCATCGAGCTTGAACTCCCGCACGCAATGAGCTCAACCTCCGGGTCAACGCAGCGCAGAATTTTGGCCGTCTCGCGCGCCTTTTTGGCGTAGTCGTCGGCGCTCATTTGCCCGGTTTGCCACGGGCCGTCCATCTCGTTACCGAGGCACCAGAGTTTAAAGTTATAGGGTTCGGCGTCGCCGTGCTGCACGCGCAGATCGCTGAGCGTGGTGCCGCCAGGGTGGTTACAATATTCAATAAAGTATCCCGCTTCCTGCGGCGTGCCGGTCCCCAGATTGATGGCGATCATCGGCTCGACGTGGGTTTGTTGGCACCAGTGGTTAAACTCGCTGATGCCAAACTGGTTGCTCTCTTTGCTGATCCACGCGTAGTCCAGGCGCACCGGACGCTCTTCTTTGGGGCCAATGCCATCGCGCCAGTTGAAGCCGGAGACATAGTTGCCGCCGGGATAGCGCACGGTGGTGACGTTCATCTCTTTCACCAGGTTAATCACGTCCTGGCGGAACCCTTGCGCATCGGCTTCCGGGTGGCCGGGTTCGTAAATACCGGTATAAACCGCACGGCCCAGATGCTCAACGAAAGAGCCAAACAGCCGGGGGTTAATCTCGGCGATGCGATTATCCGGGGTAATGGCGAAGTGGAGCTTCGACATAACGTTCCTCCTTAAGCGGGGTAGTGGTTAGCTTTTAAATCGGTCTGAATTTCGTTCATCATCCGGGTGTCCAGCTTGTAAAAGAACAGGAACAGCAGTGATGTGATGATGCTGCCCGCTGCGGGAATGACGGTGATCAGCAGCATAATGGCGTTCAGTGTCTCTGGCGTTTGCTGAGGCGCATCCGGAACATAGTGTGTTAAGGACAGGATGGTGGCGGTAATCGTGCCGGCAATCGCCAGACTCACCTTCAGGGCGAACAGGTTGCCGGATGCATAGACGCCGGACATGCGACGCTTGAACTTCCATGCGCCAAAGTCGTCGGCATCGCCAATAAAGGACCAGAATATCGGCACCGTAATCGCGCCAATATAGCCGCGCAGGGTGTTGAGGGCGAAAATAGTCTCTATGTTTCGTGGGTCGATAAAGTAAATCAGGATGGAGATGGCTGCGGTAATAAAACCAACGTAAATATATAGTTTCACCTGGTGATGCTGCCAACTTACTGATTTAGTGTATGA
>NZ_ALNJ01000047.1:0-6447 GCF_000293135.1 Klebsiella sp. OBRC7
TGAGCTTTCCCGGTGGGGGCGCTCGACGCTCGATCTGCTCAATACGCTACGTGAACTGGAGAACTGGAAGGTTTCCGTGATAGCCATGAATGGAATGGCGTTCGATCTTTCGTCGCCGTATGGACGAATGCTGGCGACGTTTCTTTCCGGCATTGCGGAGTTTGAGCGGGATCTCATCAGCGAGCGGGTCAAGTCAGGCCTTGCTGTTGCGAAGGCACGTGGTAAGAGGCTTGGTCGTCAGGCCGGAGTGCGACCAAAATCAGACCGACTTTTGCCTAAGGTGGTTGCGATGAGGGCCGAGGGACGCAGCTATCGCTGGATCGCACGCGAGCTCGGTATCAGCAAGAATACCGTCGCTGACATCGTGCAACGACACAGAGCTAACGCTTAGGGTGTCATTTCGCCCTCAGCCGGAACCGACCCCAAAGACGCTGATTGAGTCGCCGGACAAAGGCGATCTCATCCAGAAAACTGGCGGGCTGCGAAAAGTCAGGATGGCGACGGGCAACCAGGGAAAAAGCGGCAGTGCGAGGGTGATTTATTTTCTGGCCACCGCGGAGGTGATTTATCTGGTGATGGCCTACCCGAAAAGCACCAAAGACAGCCTGACGGACGCGGAGAAAGCCGCGCTGAAGACGCTGACCCAACAACTGAAAGACGAGGTGTGACATGAGTTTTTTTGACGAGCTGAAAGCATCGCTGGAAGAAGCCGTTGAAATCAAAAACGGCGTCAGAGAGCCTGCCCGCGTCACCCGTTACGAGCTGGCAGACGTGAAGGCCATCAGGGCACAGCTAAACGTTTCACAGAGCGAGATGGCGAAAGTGCTGGGAACCAGTCTCGACACCATCAAGAGCTGGGAAACCGGACGCCGCAATCCAACCGGACTGGCTGCGAAGGTGCTGGCAACCATCCAGGCGAATCCGAAATTCTTCCAGGAGCTGGCGGCGCACTAAGCCGTTGTGAAGGAAGGATTCGACAGGCGAGGCCGTTCGCGTGTAATTTAACGGCAACAGAAAAAACAAAGCCCCGGCAATCATGAGCTATCTTGGCGGATGAGCATGACTACCAGGGCCAGGTCGAAACCTATGAAGGATATTAGCACATGAACCGTGCCAGACAACAGCCCGCCATAAGCGCAGGGCGCATTGCATAACGCCGCACTCGAACTCTTCAACGAACGCTTACCGCACAAGCCGTACTTTTCGGACGATCTGCACTTCGGTGTACGCATTGCCGGTAAGGAACGCGCCATTCTGGCGAAATATATCCAGTTCAATCAGCCTCACGCCATGTTCTGGCTGGGATTCGACGTCGATCGCGCCGGTGCCGCCATCGACTGGAGCGACCGCAACGCCCCCGCGCCCACGCTGACCATCACCAACCCCGACAACGGACACGCACACCTGCTGTACGCGCTGGAAACCTCGATACGCACCGCGCCGGACGGAAAAATGAAGCCATTGCGCTACGCCGCCGCCGTGGAGAATGCGCTACGTAAAAAATTAGAGGCTGACGCAGGGTATTCGGGGCTAATCTGCAAAAATCCGAACCACGGCCACTGGAAAATTGCCGTATGGCAGCCGGAACTCTACACGCTGGACTGGCTGGCTGACTTTCTCGACCTGAATGCTGCGAACGACAAAGAAATCGTTGCCGACTACGGATTAGGCCGTAACTGCACGTTGTTCGACAAAACCCGCAAGTGGGCATACCGCGCCATCCGTCAGGGCTGGCCTGAGTATGAGCAATGGCTGCAAGCCTGCTACGAACGCGCCAGTGCCTATAATCTACAATTTGCTGCACCTCTGGATGAAAAAGAGGTGAATGGGATAGCTAAAAGCATTGCAAAATGGACTGAAAAAAACTTTACAGCATCTTCATTTAAAGAGTACGTAATTAACTCTCATAGAAGCGATATTCAATCTAAAAGAGGCCGTTTAGGCGGATTAAAAAGCAAAGGTGGCGGCAGGCCAACAATAAACTCCCCGTGGGAAGGTATGGGGATTAGTAAATCGACATATTACAGGAATATTCATGGCAAGAGATGATTTTAATAGCGACACTAGAACCGTTGGGCTTGCAAGGTTAGCTAATAGCCTAGAAGAAACCTATGGTTCTTTTATTAATATGGAAAACACTAACTCTAAAGGTGAGGCTAGAAGAGAAGTTCTGATCACAAGATGCATTGCTGCGCATGCAGTAAGGATGTATGGTGATGAACTCGACCCTGGAGTTGCTGCTGCATCAGTTTGCGATGGTAGCGATGATGGGGGAATTGATGCTGTTTATGTAAACCCAAGTTCTAAAAAACTTATTTTGGTACAGTCAAAATATATAAAAGATGGGAATGGTTCTGTAACAATAAAAGATTTTGGACGGTTTAAAGACGCATGTGCAAAAGTTATAGCTAACGATCTCAATTCATTTAATGATAGATTTTTAGAGCACAAAGAATCAGTGACTACGGCTATCACTAGTAGTAGCTATAAATGCATATGCGTTTTTATTTATTCAGGAACCCAAGGGTTAAGCTCAGAAGTGATTGGAGAGATTGATTTTTGGGAGAAAAGCCAAAACAAAGCGCTGTTGTTTAGAGATTTAGAATCTAGGGATGAGTATACAATACTATTTGAAACGCCTAATGTTACTGACATATCTACTAGCTTGAGCAATCAATCTACCGGAGCTATAGATATAAGTAATGTAATATTAGAGTCGTATGGTGAGATCACTGAACCTTACGGCGCAATCTACGGAACGATTGCTGCAAGGGTGATACATGATTGGTGGAAAAAATACAAGTATGCGCTTTTCGAGAAAAATATAAGAAGTGTCTTGGGTGATTCGACATCAGTAAATGCAGGGATCATGTCTACCATCGAAAATAGCCCAGAGAACTTTTGGTACTATAACAACGGGATTACTGCAACATATGAAGAGGTAGATGAGAGCATAGCTAATGCTGGAGCATCTCGGAAAATTGGAATATTCGGATTTAAAAAGTTAAACATAATAAATGGGGCGCAAACTGTAAGCTCTATTGGGGCTATATTTGATAGCATACCCGAAGAGAAAAAAGACAAAGCTCGAGTGATGATTAGGTTTATAAATGCGAAAGATCCTGTTTTTTTAGGTGACGTAACTAAGTACAACAATACTCAGAATAGAGTTACTGGCAGAGATTTCACAACACAAAGACCTGAACAGCAAAAAATACAGAGAGAAATAAATTTTGTTGGGGGTTATACATATAAGCTCTTACGACAGGAAGATTCAGGGATAGCTGCTTCTAATGTTATCGATATAGATGACTCATTAAATGCACTAATTTGCGAATCAAAGAAACCTCAACTTATTGCAACTTTGAAGTCTAATAGAGGTCGTTTTTTTGATACAACAGAGGGCAATCTTTACGAACAAGTTTTTAACCCAAGAAATCCGCCATCCGGTCTTTCTGTTATCAATGCTGTTAATTTATACAGAGTATGTTTCGATGTTTTAAAAGATACAATTACTAAAGCATCTAACTCATCAGAAGATGAATATAGTAAAATTCCATCACTGCTGACGCATGGTAACTATGTATTTATTAGTATTTTAATGGGGAAAATACAACCCATAAATACAGTTAATGGCATAAAAACCTATGACAAGAATAGCGTCTCTTTTGATACTCTTGAACTAGCTAAAAGCATATTTGAATACATCCAGTCTAATTATCCTAACAGCTATCTGGCTAGATTTTTCCAGAACAAAGAAAAAGTAGAGCAGATCATCACTCACTTTTCATCGTGAGACTAAACAAGCCTATATCAGATAACAGCCCTCTCTAGCAGAGGGCTTTTTTTTTTGCAGCCACCACATAATCTGACATACTGCACCTTACACTAAGCCAGTACACACAGCGTCCCCTCTAACGAGGTGCCACTGTGACTGGTTCAGGGGGCTCGCCGCCCCCCGAAACCCCCGGCATCCACTGCGAAAAATTCTCACAGTGGTGCGAATTTTCTCTCAGCGGAGCCTATGGAAAAGCGAACGAAAGAGATCAAAATCCGGCTCACCGAAACCGAGCATCAGCGACTGCTTGATCGCTGCGACCGGACTCACCTTGCGGAGTGGCTGCGTCAGCTTGGTCTGGGTGAACACACTTCACGCAGGCGCCGTGTGCCCGATGTGGCGCCCGAATTGCTGCGACAGGTCAGCGGAATCGGTAACAACCTGAACCAGATCGCCCGCCGTCTGAACCAGACTGACACCCTGACGCCCTCTGAACGTGCTTCGCTGCTTGTCGTACTGACCAGCCTTGACCGTCAGCTTGGCGACCTGCTGGAGCAGAACCGTGATCGTTAAAATTCATTCGCGTGGTGCGGGTTCGGGAAGCGGTCCGGTGGATTACCTGCTGGGAAAAGACCGGCAGCGTGAACAGGCCCGCGTGCTGCGCGGCAATCCTGAATACGTGCGCGAGCTGATTGACGGCTGCGACTTTGCCCGCGCCTACACCTCCGGCGTGCTGTCATTCCAGGAGCCGGACATTGCAGACGCGGAGAAATCGCGCCTGATGGACGAATGGGAGCACACGCTGCTGACCGGTCTCGACCGCGACCAGTACGCTTGCCTGTGGGTAGAGCACCGCGACAAGGGACGGCTTGAGCTGAATTTTGTCATCCCGAACATCGAATTGCAGAGTGGCAAACGCCTGCAACCCTATTTTGACCGCGCCGACCGCCCCCGCGTCAACGCCTGGCAGACCCTGACCAACGACCGGCTGGGGCTGCGCGACCCGAACGACCCGACTTACCGCCGCCCGCTGACGCAGGCCAGCGATCTGCCCCGCGACAAACAGCAGGCGGCAGAGAAAATTACCGCCGGCCTGATGAACCTGATGCAGCAGGGCGTGATCCGCAGCCGGCAGGACGTGGTGACGCAGCTGGAAAGATACGGCCTGATCGTGGCGCGGGAAACGAAAAGCAGCATCAGCATTGCCGATCCGGACGGCGGCCGAAATATCCGGCTGAAAGGAATGATATATGAGCGAGATTTTAAATTTGGCGAAGGGCTTCGAGGAGAAATCGAAGCAGCAGGCGCAGGATACCGAGCAGAGCGTGAAGCGCGAGTTCGCGAGGCTGGAGACGTCTATCAGCGCGGAACTGCAATCAAGCTCGCAGAGCATCAGCAACGCTATCCGCGAGCAGAACGGCAGGCTGACGGGCATGATCAGAACCTCCGTCTCAACGGCGATGGCGTGGGTATTCCTCTGCTTCGCCCTGCTGATCGGCATCCTGGGCGGGATAATCTGGTTTCAGGGCACGATCATTACCTCGCGCCTGAGCGAGATGGACAGCTACAGCCAGCAACTGGCGAGCCTGAAAGCGAAAAGCGGCGCGGGCGTGACGATTTACAGCGACGACACGCGCCGGAACACCTACCTGGTGGTGCTGCCGAAGCAGGCGCACGGCGTGGAAACCTACACGTCGACGACCGACAACACCGTGGTGAAATACACGGCGAAATAACCCCGTCAGCACGCCCTGAAACGCCACAGCACGTTTTTAACACCGAGGACGACCTAAACCATGACCGAGATGGAAAAACAGCTTCTGAGCGCCTTAGAGAGCTTACAGACAAGCTACGAGCAACAGCAGCAGGCGTGGCAGGACAGCTACAGCAGTTTGCAGCACATGTTCGAGGCTACCTCACAGGCGCTGACGCACAGCGACCGGGTGTGTCAGCACTTGAGCAGTCAGGTGGACAGCTTGCGCGCGCAGGTCGAGAGCTTGAGCAGGAACGTCAGCCGCTTGATGCGCTGATCGCGCAGCATGACCGCGCCCGTGAGGAGAAGCTGCGTGAGCAGCAGCCGGAGCCACAGAAAAAGCCGACCCGCTACTATGGCCCCTCGATGTGACCGCTTTTCCGAAATCAGAATTAAGTGTACTATGTACGCCATTAAGCACAGGAGACAGCCGTGAGTCACGCGATTGAGTTTATCGAGACCCCGATGTTTACCCGTCAGATAAAACAGATCGCCACGGATGAAGAGCTCAGGGAACTGCAAAAGAGGGGTCGGTTCCGGCTGAGGGCGAAATGACACCCTAAGCTTTCGGTTCCTTGGGCCAAAGATATTCGCCAGTCAGTAGAATGTGCGCCCAGCCCAATGGGGATATGTGGGGAAGAAATTCAGGGGGAACATCCAACCCTTCGTTCCGCCGCTCCGTGACGGCATGACCAAGATGGACGGTATTCCAGTAAATGATCACCGCAGTCAATAAATTGAGCCCAGCGATTCGGTAGTGCTGCCCCTCTGTCGTGCGATCGCGAATTTCCCCCTGCCTCCCGATACGGAGCGCATTTTTGAGCGCATGGTGGGCCTCTCCCTTGTTAAGACCGATCTGAGCACGCCGCTGCATGTCCGTATCCAGGATCCACTCAATAATGAAAAGGGTCCGTTC
>NZ_ALNJ01000048.1:0-20004 GCF_000293135.1 Klebsiella sp. OBRC7
CTGATTTTCAGCCATGAGAGCACGAACGATTCGAACAGCAGCGTATACCGGCTGCCAGGCCCTGCCCACGGTACAGGCAATGTCTGGCAGCCATGCTCCGGACACATAATGCGGGGAACATCGGCTTCGACAATGGTGGTGAACTGGCAGGTATCAAGATGGCGCCATTTACGATGACGGTGATCGTGAACAGAACAGGATTTACCGCAGGTCGGACAGGCTAACCGGGTGTTTTCAGCGATCCCAACAGTGACAGTAACAGAACCGGCATTTTCATCGAGAGAAAGGGACTTTACCTGCCACGGAGCGGACAGATTGAGAATATGAGCGTAGAGGGACTTTTCGTCCATGGCGGTGACCTCTGGCGATTAAATACACCATTATCATGCCTTCAGCCACCACAACAAGGGAAGACCCATATATATACAGTATTTTATCAACAGTGGAGGCAGCATGGACTATAACGTAAAATCCGTAGGCAAGAAGAAAATTGCCGGGTTTCATCTGGTCGGTCCCTGGGAGCAGACGGTAAAACAGGGGTTTGAACAGCTGATGATGTGGGTCGATAACAGCCAGGTGCCGGCGCAGGAGTGGGTGGCCGTTTACTACGACAACCCGGACGAAGTCCCGGCGGAAAAGCTGCGCTGCGCGACCGCCGTCATGGTGGCGGAAGACTACTCAATCCCCGCCAACAGCGAAGGCGTGATGATGACCGAAATCGCCGGCGGGGATTATGCGGTTGCCCGTGCCAGAGTCGAGAATTATGACTTTGCAACACCGTGGTATCAGTTCTTCGAGAGCCTGATGCAAAGCAAAACGCACCAGATGGCGATGAAGCCCTGTTTTGAAGTCTATCTTAACGATGGTAACCAGGATGGCTACTGGGATATTGATATGTATATCGCGGTCGAGCCGGCGGTGAAGTAGAACATTGTCCCTTCGTTTGACAAGGTTTATTACATTCGCGTGATGCTTGCGGCGAAAAAGCAGTTACAATTGGCCTTTTCGTTGTGTCGGAGTAGGTTGTGCGCGCGGATAAATCACTTAAGCCATTTGAAATTCGGCTGTATCGCCATTACCGCATCGTCCATGGCGTGCGAATAGCATTGGCCTTTGTGCTCACCTTTGTGCTGGTGCGCCTGCTTAACGTTCCTGAAGGCACCTGGCCCCTCATCACCCTGGTGGTGGTGATGGGGCCTATCTCCTTCTGGGGAAACGTCGTACCGCGTGCGTTTGAACGTATCGGCGGCACGATCCTCGGCTCGGCGCTCGGGCTGGTGGCGCTCAAGCTGGAGCTTATCTCTCTGCCCATTATGCTGCTGTGGTGCGCGGTGGCGATGTTCCTCTGCGGCTGGCTGGCGCTGGGCAAAAAACCCTACCAGGCGCTGCTGATCGGCATTACCCTGGCGGTAGTGGTCGGCGCGCCGCCGGGCGACATGACCACCGCGCTGTGGCGAAGCGGCGACGTTATCTTCGGTTCCCTGCTGGCGATGCTGTTTACCGGTATCTGGCCGCAGCGGGCCTTTCTGCACTGGCGCATTCAGATGGCCAGCTACGTCACCGCCTTCAACCGTCTGTATCAGGCGGGCTTCTCGCCTAACCTGGTAGAGCGTCCGCGTCTGGAAAAGCATATGCAGAAGGTGCTTAACGACGTGGTGAAAATGCGCGGATTGATTACCCCTGCCAGCAAAGAGACGCATATCCAGAAGGCCATCTTTGAGGCAATTCAGACCGTCAGCCGTAACCTGGTGTGTATGCTGGAGCTGCAAATCAACGCCTACTGGGCGTCGCGTCCCGGCCACTTCGTGATGCTTAACGCCCATACGCTGCGCGAAACCCAGCAGATGACCCAGCAAACGCTGCTGACTATCGCCCACGCCCTGTATGAGGGCAATCCGCAGCCGATCCTTGCCAACAATGAAAAGCTCAACGAAATTGTGGCGGAACTGCGCCAGCTCATCAAAGAGCAGCCGGACGACAATTTCTCCGAAACGCCCATTCACGGTTATGTCTGGTTAACTATCGAGCTGGCGCGCCAGCTCGAACTGCTGTCGCATTTAATCTGCCGTGCGTTGCGTAAATAAAGACCAGACTCGCGTGGTTTTTCCATCGCTTGCTTCGATTCAGCAGCGTTTAGGGTTATGATAACGGCAAAGGAAAAAACATTGTCATCAGCGGCTGCTAACAGTTATGTTAGCCCTATGTAGCAGTCGCTTTAGCGAATCCGAATCTCAAATATTAGGGGTATAAAAATGGAAACAACTAAGCCTTCTTTCCAGGACGTACTGGAGTTTGTTCGCCTGTACCGTCGTAAGAACAAACTGCAGCGTGAAATTCAGGACGTTGAGAAAAAGATCCGTGATAACCAGAAGCGCGTACTGCTGCTGGACAACCTGAGCGACTACATCAAGCCGGGCATGAGCGTTGAAGCTATTCAGGGCATCATCGCCAGCATGAAGAGCGATTACGAAGATCGCGTTGACGATTACATCATCAAAAACGCCGAGATCTCCAAAGAACGTCGCGATATCTCTAAAAAGCTGAAAGCGATGGGCGAAGCGAAAGTCGAAGATAAATCTGCCGAGTAAGCCCCGTTAATGCGCTCCGGCGGCGCTCGCTGCCGGAGTTCCTCTTCTTCCTCTTGCGTGACCTCACAGTTCCTTAGCAAAAACGCCCGCGCGACGCTGAACCTTTACCCAGGAATTTGGTATACTTCCGCCGTAAACATATTGATATCGGAAGGGTTTATCTCATGCTGTCCCTGCAACAGGTGCCGCCGCGATGATACTGATGACCGGCGACGCGCTTAGAGGCCAACGCCGCGACGCCGAATCTTTACTCAACTCTTTCGTTTCGGCGATCTTCATCGCTACCTCCCGGCTCTCCGACAACCAAATGGCCGCGCGCATTCAACACCACCGTGATACCCGGCTTGCCCACTGGCGGCTGGAAGAACGCGGGCAGGCTTTCTCCGCGCGGCAGCCGCGCGGATAAGTCAGGTCACGGTCGGTGGCGGGCGTGAATAACCGCTGCCGCGGGGTTTATCGACAGGAGTCATCACTCAATGATTAAGTCTTTTTTTGCCGCATTATCATTTATCAGCCGCCTGCCGGTCCCGGCGCGTTTATCTCAGGGGCTGGAAATTGAACAATATCAACGCAGTATCATCACATTCCCCCTGGTAGGGCTGCTGCTGGGGGCGATTGCCGGCGCCGTTGTGATGCTGCTCCAGCCGTGGTGCGGCGGCCCGCTCGCCGCGCTGCTCGGCGTGCTGGCGCTGGCGCTGTTGACCGGCGGGTTCCATCTTGATGGGCTGGCGGATACCTGCGATGGCATCTTCTCCGCCCGCCGCCGCGAGCGGATGCTGGAAATCATGCGCGACAGTCGGCTGGGCACTCACGGCGGGCTGGCGCTGATTTTTGTGCTGGTTGCAAAAGTACTGGTGGTCAGCGAGGTGGCGCTGCGCGGTACGTCGGCGCTTGCCGCGCTGGCGGCCGCCTGCGTCGTCGGCCGCGGTATGGCGGTGCTGTTGATGTATCGCCAGCGCTACGCCCGCGAAGAGGGGCTGGGTAACTTGTTTATCGGCAAAATCACGCTGCGTCAGTCTCTGATTACCATGGGGATCGCGCTGGCGCTGGCGACGCTGCTGCTCGGGGTCAACGGTCTGCGGGCGGCGCTTATCACCCTGGTGCTGGTTTGGGCGCTGGGTCAGGCGCTGAAGCGTACCCTGGGCGGGCAAACCGGTGACACATTAGGCGCGGCGATTGAGCTGGGCGAAGTCATATTTCTGCTGGCCCTGCTGTAGGCATTGCTTTCTTCCCGGTGGCGCTGCGCTGACCGGGCTACAAGTCCACCGCTGTCTGCGGGCCGGTAGCCCGGACAGGCACAGCGCGCCGCCTCCGGGAAAATTATTCAGCGCACGTGCTTACAGCGCTTTTTGCCATACGCTCTGCGGCAGGAGATAAACGTCCGCCGGTGCCGTCATGCCGTCGGTCACGATATGCTGAATGCCGCTGGCCATTACCGCCAGGGTCACGTCAAAGGCGTTCAGGCTATCGCCAAAGCCCGCGGTCAGGTTGAGCATTGAACCGTTCGCCATCAGATAAACGGTTTTATCGCCCAACCGGTAAGCGTTGATATAGGGCATGACCTCTTCATGACGGAACTGGCGCAGGTACTCACAGTCAATCTCTTCCGCCACGTGACCCACGTTGAGAATAAACACCCCATCTTTGGACTTATCCAGCGCCTGGCGATTAACGACTTTTTTACCGCCGGTCGCCGTGGCCACCACGTCCGCGGAGGCAATCGCCTCCTGTAATTCAACGACGTGCCAGCCATCGTAGGCCGCCTGTAATCTCCGCGCCGGGTCGATTTCCGCTACCATCACCTGGCCGCCGAAGGCCTTCGCCGCCGCCGCTACGCCCTGGCCAACCAGACCATAGCCGATGACCAGTACTTTTTTCTCATGCAGGGTCAGGTGGGTCGTCTGGAAAAAGGTGTGCCAGGCGGTCAGGCCGACCATATGACGGTTGTGCAGGCCCTCTTTTACCGGCAAATCATCCCAGTTAAAAATCGGGTAGCCGGGGCGAATATCGCCCAGGCGGCTAACGCCAGAGCCGGTCGCCTCAAGGCCCGCGACGATATTGCCAAACTCCCCGCGCTGATGCAGCAGGGTGGTAATATCCGCGCCCATTTCGCACAGATGCGTCGGCTGCCATGCAATCGCTTTTTCCCAGGATAGCTGCCAGTCGGCATCGCTCATATCCCGCCAGGCGAAGGCTTCCGCGCCGCGCTCCACCAGCCAGGCGACCACGTCATCCTGCACCGTCGTTGGGTTACAGGTGGTAAGAAAAACCTTCGCCCCTTTCTCCAGAATTCCCTGCACCAGGGGGATCATTTTCATATCGAGGTGCATACAGCAGGCGAGACGCACCTGGCTGAGATCCGGCAGGGCGGCGACCTGACGCAGGGTGCGCGGCATATTCTGACTGGCCCATGCGATCTCTTTCTCAAATTTTATCTTGTTATTCAACGTGTTTGACCTTCAATCCATAGAATGCTGATACCCAGAGGTGAGGGGATTTTAACGTAGCGCGCGCCGTTTTTACATTCACAAAATGAATGATGAAAAGCCACGACAAAGACATGGTTGTTAAAATAAGGTTAAAAAAAGAAAATGAAACATAAGTTCTTATTATGATGTAAGCGAGTTACACGATGTTAAGCGTTTTACCCGGATCGCTCTTTTCGCGGATCCGCATTTTCCTCGGCCGCCTCAAGCCGCATGCCCTGCCGATTGCCAGAAAACATATTGTTCTGGCCTCTCTCGGCGCCGGGACGGGACTGGCGGTGACCAGCATGTTCAGCCACTGGCTGTTAGGGGAGGTCAATATCTGGTTTATCGCGCCAATGGGCGCATCGGCAGTGCTGCTGTTTGGCGTCCCGAGCAGTCCCCTGGCCCAGCCGTGGTCGATTGTCGGCGGCAACGTGCTCTCGGCGCTGATTGGCGTGACAGTGGGAATGGCAATCCCGAACCTGGCGCTGGCCTGCGGCGTGGCGGCGGGGCTGGCGATCGCCGGTATGTATTTCCTGCGCTGCCTGCATCCGCCGGGTGGGGCGGTGGCGTTAACGGCGATCCTCGGCGGGGCGGGGGTACAGAGCGAGGGCTACCACTTTGTGCTGACCCCGGTATTACTCAATTCCCTGATGCTGGCGCTGCTGGCCATTGTCTTTAACAACCTGGTGGGACGACGCTACCCGCACCCGCTGGCCGCAGAAGAGGTAAAGGCGAAAACCGTACCGCTGGGCCTGTCGGTGACCCGCGATGATATTCACGCGGCCCTGCTGGACGGCCAGTTTCTCGACATCGATGAAGACGACGTGCAGGAACTGATGGAAAATATTGAACAAAAAGCCAGACAGCGTATCGCCAGCGCCCGGCAATCCTGATTTTCCCGCCACCCGCAGGGCGATGCAGCGAGCCGCATCGCCGCCAGGGCTAAAGTTCGCCGGTGATGTACTGCGCCACGCCGTGAGCAAAACTCCAGTCCCCTTTATGGTTGCTGATTACCGAGATCATCAGGTCATCGCCGCTCAGCCCGCAGTGCTCCTGGAGCTCAGCCAGCAGGGTGGCATAAAAAAGCTGCTTCTGTTCTTCGCTGCGCGGGCTGGTATATACCCTCACCACCACCACGTCCCGGCTTCGCGTCAGCCCCAGCCCGGTATCTTCAATAATCATATGATGAGCTTTGTTTTCGTGAACAATCTGGTAGCGGTCGCGCTCTGGCACCTTGAACGCCTGCACCACGGCGCGATGTGCCGCATCCAGCAGGGTTTTGATCTCGTTTTCGCTGCGTCCTTCAATGATATCAAACGTCAGTAATGGCATAGCAGATGGTCCTTATTGTCGGGTTACCTCAGTGAGAGAGATGCTAACCCGTGCTGAAGCCGGCAAAAACCGCTATATTTGAACTCATTGTTTTTATCTGTGAACAATTGCTATGCGCGAGATCCGCCCGGAAATTTACTGGACCCACCTGTACTGGCTTACGGTGCTGGAGGAGCAAAAAAGCTATACCCGCGCCGCGGAAAAGCTGGCGGTCAGCAAATCCGCCATCAGCCAGAAAATCAGCGAGCTGGAGCGGGTTACCGGTAAGACGCTGGTGCACCGAACCACCCGCAGCGTGACCTTAAGTGAAGATGGTCTGCGGCTGGTGGCGGAGCTGAACGAGCCGTTTGGGCAGATTCGCGAGATCTTTACCGGCACCTGCGACGAGGAAGGTGGTCCCCTGCGCGGTACGCTGCGCCTGACCGCGCCGGTCGCATTTTCACGTCAGCAGCTGGTCCCGGCCATTACCCCTTTTCTGCACCAGCATCCGCAGCTTCATCTCCAGCTGGAGGTGACCGACCGACTGGTGTCGCTCGCCAGCGAGGGGTTCGACCTTGCTATTCGCCACTGTCGCCGCGAGCTGCTGCCGGAGACGCACGTGGCCTGGCCGCTGTGCCGTACGGCTACCCTGGTGGTCGCCTCGGCGGACTATATTCGCCGCTTTGGTCGCCCCGATTCGCCTGACGCGTTGCGTCAGCATCAATGCCTCACCTACCCGCGCGGGCCGCAAAGCCCGCACTGGACCTTTGAGCGGGACGACGAGCGGGTGAGCGTGAAGGTGCAGGGGCCGTTTGCCACCAATAACAGCGAATCCCTGCGCGACGCGGTGCTGGCAGGACTGGGCGTTGCCTTACTGCCGGATTTTAGCGCCAGGGAGGCGATTGGCCGCGGGCTGGTTCAGGAGCTGCTGCCGGGATGGCGGCCGGTGGATGCGTTTGCGGAAAGTCTGTACGTCATTCGCCCCTACACGCCGCGCGTATCGCGGGCGGTAGAGACGTTTAGCCGCTATCTGAAGGCGACTTTCAGCTGATATTATCCAGCTGCTGCGCCAGCGCCTCGCGAAAGCGGGGCAGCAAATCGGCGCCTTCTGAAACCAGCTCCGCCAGGGTCACGGTTTTATCGGCGCGGTATTCCCGCCCGCTGCCAAGCCGGGCTTCGAAATCATTGGCCGCCCGGTGAGCCGCTACCAGGTCGGCATCCAGCAATACCACCGCGTGCGCGAGAACCACATGGCCCCGACCTTCCGCCATCGGTCGCCAGTACTGGGCCGTGCCGGCTATTTTTCGCACCTGCTCGCCTTCGCCGCAGGCCAGATTATAGCGACCATCGCAAAATGAACCGCTGACCGCCCGGCAGTGGCTGGCCACGCCAAAGCTCGCCAGCGTGCGCTGCAACAGGCCGCAGAGGAAAAGATAAATCGGTTCTGCGGCTTCGCCCAGCGAGTGATAGACCGGCCAGGCCAGGCTGAGATTGACAATTCCCGGCCCCTGCGGCACCAGCCCGCCGCCGGAGCGGCGCTGCCAGACCGGCCAACCCTGGCCGGCGAACTGCTCGCTCACCGCCGGGAGTTCGGCAAATTTCCGGTAGCTTCCCGGCACCACAAACCCCTGCGGGGCCTGCCAGAGCTGAGCCACCGCCTCACCGTCGCGCGCCCGGGCAAACAGCGGCTGCTCGGCAAGGATGGGATCGGCAAAGTAACCAACCGGTAGCTGCTGGTGGCTAAAGCGCAGCGGCCAGCAGGGTTCCTGAATCATGATTTCTCCTTATCGACGCTATTCGCCATGGCGGCTGGGTTTCATCAGCATCGCCGTAAGGGCGGAGAGCAGGCAGCCTGCGGTCAAGTAGATAGCGACGCTATGCCAGGCGCCGCCGGATAAGGTGACCAGGGCGGCGGCGATAAACGGCGTAAAACCGCCGCCGACAACGCTGGCAACCTGATACCCCACGCCGGCCCCGCTGTAGCGATAGCTGGCACCAAACATTTCGGTAAACATCGGCTGCTGAACGCAAACCACCATATCGTGCGCAATATTTGCCAGCATAAGCGCGAAAAACAGGATCCAGAAGTATGACTGGCTTTCGAGCGCCATAAAAAACGGGAAGCCGCTGAGGGTGCCGATCAGCGCTCCGGTGATGTAGACGCGGCGTCGGCCAAAGCGGTCCGCCAGCCAGGCAAAGCAGGGTATTGTCAGGCAGCTGATGGCGCCGACAAGCAGGCCAATATTCAGAAACAGCTCGCGCGGCAGGCCGAGATTCTGCGTGGAATAGTTAAGCGCGAAGGCGGTAACGATATACATCGTCAGCAGCTCGCACAGGCGCAGGCCGATAATCATTAAGAACGCGCCCGGATGGCGGAACAGCGCTTCCACGACCGGCAGCCGCTTTTTCTTCGGCTGCAGCTGCTGTTCGCGCTGCTGCTGTTCAAATTCGGCGGATTCCGCCATGCCGTTGCGGATCCAGAGCGCCGCCAGCACCAGCACGACGCTAAACAGGAACGGCAGACGCCAGCCCCAGCTGAGGAACTGTTCATCGGTGGTGCAGGAGCTTATCAGCGACACCAGCCCTGTAGAGAGCAGCAATCCGACGCCGTAGCCCACCTGCACGCCGCTGCTGTAGAACGCCTTCTTATTTTTCGGCGCGCTCTCTACCGCCAGCAGCGCCGCGCCTCCCCATTCGCCGCCCACCGCAAAGCCCTGGACGGCGCGTAGCAGGACCAGCAGAACCGGCGCCCACCAGCCAATCTGGTTGAAGGAGGGCAGCAGACCGATACAGGCGGTGGCGATCCCCATCATCCATACCGTCAGCATCAGCATGCGTTTGCGCCCGAGGCGATCGCCGAAATGGCCGAAGATAATGCCGCCCAGCGGGCGGAAGAGGAAGCCGACGCCGAAGGTGGCAAAGGCGGCGAGGGTACCCATCGCCGGGCTGATTTGCGGAAAAAATTCCCGGTTAAATACCAGCGCGGCGGTGATGCCATAGAGAAGAAAGTCGTACCAGTCGACCACGGCCCCGGCGAAACTGCCCCAGGCCGCTCTGCGGGCGCGGTTGAGTGAACATGCCTCCTTGCCGGGGCGCTGAGAAATTAACGTTGAGTCCATACCTGTCCTGTCTGTTGCTGAGTTTTTAATTATTGGAATGAGACGCTTTCCGAATTCGCGCCTGTCCTGAGACTACCGCGCAGAAGGGCAAGTGAAAAGATTTTTACCTGCTCTGGGCGTTTAAAGGCATAAAGCGTTTGCTTCGCCGGGGGATGAACGCCCTTGTCGGCCGTTCAGAATGCGAGCTTAGGACTTCGCTTATTGTTTTTAATTTTAATTTTTGAACCCAACCGGGACACCTTTTAAGAAATGACTCAAATGGTTTACAATTAACAAGTCTCCAATTTCGGAAGGGTGAGTTAAATGCGTTTAATTTTTGCAGCTTTATTTTGTGTCATGGTTTCGCCTTCCGCTTTTGCAGAAAAACTGCCAGCGCCTGTGGGCAAACCCGTTTTAACTATTTCCGGCCTGATTGCTAATACGAATGAGGGCGATACCGCCGTTTTTGATGTCGCCGCATTAGAAAAGCTGGGGATGGAAACGCTGGTGACGACCACGCCATGGTATTCGGGAAAGGTCCGCTTTGACGGCATTTCCCTCAGTAAACTCATGGATTTAGTCGGTGCCAAAGGCAAGTCAGCCCGGGTGCTGGCGCTCAACGATTACACCACCATTGTTCCCATCGACGACTTTCATAAATTTCCGGTAATTTTGGCTTTAAAAATGAACGGCGAATATATGCGCATTCGTGATAAAGGGCCCTTATTTATTGTTTATCCTTACGACAGTAGCCCGGAATTGCAGAATCAGATTTATTATTCCCGTTCGGCATGGCAGGTTTCGAAGATTATAATTGAGTAAGGGTTTGATCTTGAATCGAATACTCACTGCCATTATTTTGTCGCTCTTCATTGTGACCGGTTACATAACTTATCTGGTGCATGAGCGGCAAAGTGAGCTGCAAAAATTAACTCGTTATACTGATTCGTGGTCCGTTTCCCAGATAGTCTCCGAGTACATGCGCCTCGAGGCGCGACTCAGCGCGATGGGGCTGGGGGTGAAGGGAAGCGACCACGATGAGGTGCGCCTGCGTCTGGAAATTATGATGAGCCAGATTGCGCTGCTGCAGCAGGGTGATTTGGGAAAGTTTATCGGCAAAGATCCTCACCGTAAGGCGATAGTCAACAGCCTGATTGATCTTCTTGACCGGCTGGATAAGCAGCTGGACACTATGACGACAGCGCAGCTGAAGCTGATGCTGCAGGAGATGAGTACCCTGGACGGGCCGTTGACCTCACTCGCGTCCACCTCGCTCGCCCAGGATTTTAATCTGGTTAATCTGACCCACGATAAAATACAAAATCTCTATTACATCTATTCGGCGATTTCCATTCTGCTGATTGTTCTCTGTATCACGCTCGGGCTGTTGATGCTGAAGCAGAATAACACCCTGCGTCGCGCCCACGTGCGGATGAAATTACTGGCGACCGACCTGCAGGCCTCAAAAGAAAAGCTTCAGGTGCAGAACCGCCGTCTGCAGTACGATGCCTATCATGATTCGCTGACCGGGATGCCCAACCGTCTCTCTTTCTGGCAACGTCTGCAGGAGGTCGTCAATCAGGTGCGGCCCTATAACGGCTCGGCGGTGGTGATGCTGTTTGACCTGGATAATTTCAAGGACGTCAATGATACCCAGGGTCACGATGCCGGGGATAAGCTGCTGCAGGATTTGGCCAGCCGTCTCTCCTTTTTTCGCAAAACGTCAGAAACGCTCTACCGGCTGGGAGGGGACGAGTTTGCCCTGGTTTCCCATGATTTAACCGAAGAGATGGCGCTGGAGCGGGCTAAGGTGATCCGGGAAAAGATCAGTCAGCCGTATCAGATTTACGACTCGCTGATCCAGATTGGCGCCTGTATCGGGATTGTCATCTCTGACGGGGAAAGCCGTACCGACTATTTATACAAATGTGCCGACCTGGCGCTGTATGAAGCGAAAAAAGAGGGTTCCGGCAACGTTCAGGTATTCCGTCCCGGACTGCTTCAGCGCCAGCAGGAGAATAAATCCTTTGAAGATGACCTGATGCAGGCGCTGAACAAAGGTGAGTTCAGGGTTTACTACCAGCCGATAGCCGACACGATGAACGGTGAAATCTACGGCTACGAAGCGCTGGTGCGTTGGTTTCATCCGCTGCGCGGCAGCGTCCCGCCGACCGAATTTATTCCGGTAGCGGAAAAGATTGGCCTGATTAATCAGCTGGGCGAGTGGGTGCTGCGAACCGCCTGCGAAGCGGCCGCCAGCTGGTCGTCGCCGCTCAAAGTGTCGGTTAACGTGTCGCCCATTCAGCTGATTAACAGCTCGCTGACCGATACCGTGGTCGGCATACTGAGAAGCACCGCGCTTGACCCGCATCGCCTGGATCTTGAGATTACCGAGTCTGACGTCTTTAACGAAAATACCCGCTCTCTCGAGATCCTGAGTCAGCTGCGCGAGCTCGGGGTGCAGATCTCCATTGATGATTTTGGCACCGGCTATTCTTCGCTATCGCGGCTCAGCTACTTCCCGTTCGATAAGATAAAAATCGACCGCTCTTTTGTGATTAATATTCCCGATCAGAAAGATGACCTCGATATCGTGCGGCTGATTATCAGCATGGGTAAAAGCCTGCATATGCGCATCGTGGCCGAAGGTGTCGAAACAGAAGAGCAGCTGCAGTCCTTACGCAAATTAGGCTGTGACCTGGTACAGGGTTATTTGATCGGTAAGCCGGGGCCGCTTAATTCACCCGACAACAGGTAATTCATCTCTTAATACGGGCGATATTAATTTACCGGATATCGCCCGTGTTTATTTTTAAATTGCTGTAATCCCTAATAGGTATAAATAGGGGTAGAGATTCGTGTCGTTAAAAAATAATACACTTAGCGAATGAAAGGGGTATATCATATGCAACATATTTTCCCATTTCCGACCGTATATGCGGTGCGTTAAGAGAGGCGAAATCATGCAGCGAATCATTATTCCTACCCACTATGTGCATACCCGGAGCACGCCGCTGTGGACGAAGCGGACGGCGCCGGCCTCAATCTGGAAGCGGCATCTGGATGCCGGTACCCGGCAGGGCGTCTATCCGCGCCTGTCGGTGATGCGAGGGGCGATACGCTATCTCGGATATGCCGATGAAACCAGCGCGGAACCGGTGGAAACCCTGACCATTGCCGAAGGTGAATTTGGCGTTTTTCCGCCCGAAAAGTGGCACCGCATCGAGGCGTTAACCGAGGATACCGTTTTTAACGTCGATTTTTATGTTGACCCTGACATTCTGATTGAGGGATAGGTAATATGATGAACAGCGAAAATAAAGGCTATTCGTTAGCGGTGATCAACGGGAATAATAAAGATAAAAAAGAAAAAGTGTATCTTAAGCCGATGGCCCTGTATGTCCCTGATATCGCCACCCAGGCCGTGGCTGAGCTTATTTCCACGCTGTCGGTGGAAAACGCCGGAGGAAAGGGATTTATATTGACGGTGACCAACAATAATAACGGCGTCTCGGTCGATAGCGAGTTTCCTTCTCTGGCTGAGCTGCAGGATCCGCAGACGGCGGCCGATGCGGTAAAAGATCTGATTAATATTGTCCGCGGCTACGAGTCCGACGAAGAGACTAACGTCTGCGGCTGGTAATCGTTTGCCGACGCAGAATCGTCAGCTGCCGTCTATCGTCAGCTGACGCTGGACGGCTCTCGGTGGCCTGCGTCAGCCGTATCCCGCGGTATTTAGCGGCGCGTAATATGTTTAACATTGTATTTGTTGGTATTCTGGTAAATATCGGATAAATCAACAATGGTATTGTTATGGGCATAGCTGATCGACTGCACCCGTAGCAGCAGGCTGTTTTGTGGAACCTGTAAGAGCTCTGCTTGCTCCCGGGTGGCCAGAACCGGGGTATAGCTGCGGTGGCTCTCCAGGATGGTGATATTGCACTCTTTCTTGAAATAGTTAAATTTCGATCTTTCCAGGTTTCCAACGCTTAGCCAGGGAAAAATCGCCACCGGTATATAGCTGTTCTCAATCAGAATAGGTACGTCGTCAATCATCCGAATGCGTCTGACGTAATAGACCTTCTCTCCCGGCTCAATTTTCAACTGTTGTGCGATAGCCAAAGGCGCATCGATCATCGTGAACTCAATGACCTTATTGCGATAGTTGGTGACGCCGCCGATGTGCATCTGGTAGTTGAAGCCGTCAAGTTCCCCGCCGCGATAATTGCTCTTACGCGCCACGTATGAACCGCTGCCGTGGCGTTTAACGATCAGCTTCTCACTTTCCAGCAGCGTGAGCGCCTTACGCAGGGTCATGACGGAGACCTGCAGCTCCCCGGCCAGCGCTTTTTCACTCGGTAGCGCATCTCCCACCTCGAATTCATCGCTATTGATGCGATTTTTTAGCCTGTCTGCGATTTTTTTATATATCACTTATAGATTTCTCGTGGTGTGTTATGTCATCGGGTCATTATTTTAACTTATTAATAATTAAATATTTTTTATCATTCTTTGTTGTTGTGGTGTCTTTCTCATCTATTTATTTGCTTTTACTTATATATCTGTTGCCTCAAGAGAGATATGACTTTCATCACAGATGACGATTTCACCGCTCTGAATTATGTCTGCCGGCGCATAGGCTGAAACGCATGTATCGGGCGCTGACGGCCGATGTGTGGGACAGGGGGTGAGGATGATCGGGGTAAAAAAATTACAGGATTTTTCGAAGGCCATGATTGGGCCGGTTTTGTATCTGCCGGTTATTGGTCTGCTGATAGCGTTGTTTAGTATGACAACCAATAAAATCTGGGTCGCAGAAGAGAGCTCGCTTTATCTGCTGGGGAAATACGTTTCCAGCATGCTCTGGGCCATCATGAACAATCTTGGCTTCTTCTTTTGCCTCGGGCTGGCCGGCGGGCTGGCAAAAAACCGAAAAGCGGAAGCGGCTTTTGTTGCCGCAATGACCTGGTTTATGTACCTGGCGGCGAATAACAGTTGGCTAACCCTGACGCAGCGCCTGGCCGCCGGCAGCAGCAACGCGCAGCTCTACGGCAGCGGGCAAACCTTTATTTTTGGCTTCCAGGTCATTGATATGGGCGTGTTTCTTGGCATTATCCTTGGCTGTGCGGTCGCCTGTATTCACAACCGGTTTGTCGACATTGAGTTTCGCGGCGCCTTCTCTATCTACGGCAACAGCAAGCTGGTGCTGATGATGATGATCCCGCTGGTCGGTGTGTTTGCCATCGCCACGGTGTACGTCTGGCCGATTGTTGAACACGGCATATCGGCGCTGACCGGGGTGATGAAAACCTTCGGCGCCGCCGGCGTTTTTCTGTACGGTTTTCTCAATCGTTTTCTTATCCCGACCGGGCTACACCATCTGATTTGGTCGCCCTTTGTCTTTACCTCCATTGGCGGACAGCTGTTGATTGATGGCCAGACGGTGGTGGGGGCAAAACCGATTTTCCTCGCTGAAATTGCCCATAGCGCTGGGCCGTTAAGCGACTCGGCGCGATTTCTCACCTACGGCATGGTGAAAATTTTCGGTACCGCCGGAATGGCCCTGGCCTTTTATACAACCGCCAGGCCGGAAAATAAGCAAAAGTTGAAAATCACGCTGATTCCTTTGATTGTGACTTCATTCCTGGTGGGGATCACCGAACCTTTTGAGTTCTTATTTATCTTTACCGCACCGTTGCTATGGCTGGTTTATTCATTACTGGACGGATTTTTCCAGATGCTGGCGTGGCTGCTGGATGTGCGGGTCTGCGCCACCAACGGCATTATCGATTTTATTGTTTACAACATTCCGGCGGGAGCGCACCTCACGCGCTGGCCTGTGTTTGTCGCGCTGGGGTTAATGGAAACCGCGACGATGTTTTATATCGGTAAGTTTCTGATTCTGCGTTTCAAAATGCGTACGCCGGGCCAGGAGCAGCAGGGGGAGGGGGCTAACCAACCGGCAAGCGTAAGCGCGCCTGACAAGGCTTCCGGCGAGCAGGTCATTCTGGGCCTTGGCGGCAAAGAAAATGTCTGTTCGGTCGAGAACTGTTTTACGCGACTTCGGGTTGACGTGCGGGACCCCGCATTAATTCAGGAACACATTCTGAAGACCAGCGGCGGTACCAGCGTCATTATCAAAGGCAATCACGTTCAGGTTATTTATGGTTTAGGGGTTAATAAAATCCGTAATGCCGTGAATCGCTATTTAGATGTACATGAATAATGAGGTGGAAGATGAAAAATAAATTCGTTGTGACCATAGCCGGCGGCGGCAGTACGTATACCCCAGGGATTGTTATGATGCTGCTGGAAAATATGGACAGGTTTCCGTTAAGCGAAATTCGTCTCTATGATAATCATCACGATCGCCAGCGCGTGATTGGCGAAGCCTGTGCGATTCTGGTGGCTGAACATTATCCGCACGTTGCTTTTAGCTTCACCACCGACCCGCAGGAAGCCTTTACGGGCGTCGATTTCGTGATGGCGCATATTCGCGTCGGCCTCTATGAGATGCGCGAGAAAGACGAGAAAATTCCGCTTAAACATGGCGTGATTGGCCAGGAAACCTGCGGCCCGGGCGGTATCGCTTATGGTATGCGCTCTATCGCCGGCGTCCTTGAGCTGGTTGACTACATGGAAACGTATTCGCCGGGCGCGTGGATGCTCAACTATTCCAATCCGGCGGCGATCGTTGCCGAGGCCACGCGTCGACTACGCCCGACGGCCAAAATTATTAATATCTGCGATATGCCGGTGGCTATTGAAGGGTTATTCGCCGATATTCTCGGGCTGAAATCGCGTAAAGAGATGAACGTCCGTTATTTTGGCCTCAACCATTTCGGCTGGTGGACCAGCATTACCGATAAGGCCGGCAACGATTTAATGCCGGCGTTAAAAAACCACGTTGCCGAGCTGGGCTATTGCAGTCCGAAAGAGGATTTTCAGCATAAAGCGCCAAGCTGGATTGAGACCTTCAAAAAGGTGAAGGACGTTTTTGCGCTGGATACCGATACGTTACCCAATACTTATCTGAAGTACTATTTTTATGCCGACTATGAGGTTGCCCATTCAGACCCTGACTTTACTCGCGCCAATGAAGTGATGGCGGGGAGAGAGAAGGAGGTGTTTGATATGGCCAGAGAGATCGTCGCCCGGCAAAGTGCCAAAGAGGCGCATTTCCATGCCGGGGCGCATGCGACCTTTATCGTCGACCTCGCCTGCGCCATCGCCTTTAACACCCAGGAGAGAATGCTGCTGATTGTGGAAAACAACGGCGCTATCGCGAATTTTGACGATACCGCGATGGTTGAAGTGCCTTGCCTGGTGGGCGTTAATGGCCCCGAGCCGCTGGCGATGGGTAAGATCCCGCTGTTTCAAAAGGGGATGATGGAGCAGCAGGTGGCGGTTGAAAAACTGGTGGTCGACGCCTGGGTTGAAGGAAGCTATCAGAAGCTCTGGCAGGCGATGACCCTGTCCAAAACGGTACCCAGCGCTTCGGTCGCAAAAGCTATCCTTGATGAACTGATCGTCGCCAACCGTGGCTACTGGCCGGAGCTGCGCTGAAGTGTCGCCAATGCCCGATGTTTTCCATCGGGCGTTACCGGTATCGCGATGCCGGCGCGATGGTCCGCCTCGCCCGAAAGCGGCAGAAGAAGCTCCGCCACGTTCTCCCTGCCTACCGGCGCCGAGAGGTAGTTGCCCTGAAAGCGGTCGACTCCCAGCGCCTTCAGTTTGTTGAATTTCTCCAGGCTATCTACGCCTTCGGCAATACAGCGGCTGCCGGTCAGCTGGCAGTAGAAGATAAGGCTTCTGATCAGCGCCAGCGCGTGCTGATCGCGCTGCATATCGTTGACGATGCTCATATCCAGCTTGTAAGCGCTGAATCTCATCGTGCGCACCGGAAACATCACGCTGCTTTGCGAGAAGCAATCATCAAGCATGATAGGGAAGCCGCGCTTTTGCAGGCGGGCGATATTTTCGGCGATTTTGCCGTGACCGTTGAGGTCGGTATTTTCAGCAAACTCCAGCACCAGCCTCTGCGACCTGTGCGGCTGACGCAGCTGCTGGCGCGCGGTTTCCATCATGCGAAGCAGGTTCTCGTTACCGGCGACGGCGGCGGGAATATTCACGGCGAAATAACACTCGCCGGAATGCTGATTAATATTCTGCACCGCTTCCTGAAGGACAAACGCGGTGAGCACCAGCCAGGCATATTCCGAGCGTATTTGCGGTAAAAAATCGCCGGCAGCCAGCACGCTGCCGTTTCGGTTCCAGCGGGAGAGGATCTCCATTCCCTTTACCTGATGGCGTTCATCGGTAATGGGCTGAAATACCGGAAAAATCTGTCGGCTGTGGATCGCATGGACAAGTTCACGCTCGAAAGCGGAAAGGGCGGCGATGCTCTCGCTTTTCTGGTCTCTTATCTGACTGCCGGGAAAGCGGGCGGCCATTTCAGGGTGGTGTTCCACCATTTTTTTTAATCCTGCGGTTCTTTGATTGTAGAGCGTCTTGTGGCTGATGCCGCGGCGTTGAGCCTGAGCGCTGGCGCGGTAGCCGCAGAGTAAACCGAGGATAGCGTCCAGCTCCGGCCGGGTGATCCCGGCGGGGCGCTTGCCGAGCGCTCGCGTTTCATCCTCTGCCAGCTGCTCAAGAGAGGGGTATTCTTCGAGTACGGCGTCGCGCAGCAGCGCCGCCAGGCAGGGGACCGGCAAATCGGAAGCGGCGGCCCGTACGGCGGTAAGCAAACGCCGGTCTGCGACCTGATGCACCAGGGTGGGCCACAGCCAGCTTGCCGGGCTGCGGCTCAGGAACAGCATGGGCAGCGGCGTGGCGGACCGCGCCAGCAGCGCGGCGGCCCGCTTCAGGGTTGCCAGTAGCCCGGCGGGGGCTTCCGGGAGAAAAACCACCACTCGGCGAACGCCGGCAGGCAGGGACGGCGTCTCCGGGGGCAGCACGACGGGCCGGGCTCCTCCCTTCGCTATTATCCCCCTCAGCCCCTCGGCAGCCAGCGAACAGGGCGACAGGATAGCGACGAGCGGCTGCCCGCCGCCGGGGGGCGGGAGATTATTCGTAAACAAAAGTCACTCCGATAATCGACTGCACGTTACCCGCGGTCACCTGCCCGCTGGTGCGCGCGTAGTTAGCGGTTAATCCAAGGCTGACCGCCGAGGTGCCCACGTTGCCTAACGATACAGTACTGTTGGCGGGAACGACGCTGCCGTTACGCGTCAGCTGAACGCCCACCCCCTGGGCAGGGGACGCTGAGGCGGTATTGGTAAATATCGAGTTGGCCGCGTTCTCCGTGGTGCCGGAGAGGTAATAGCCCAGATTCTGGTTTTGCGCACAGTAAACCGTCAGCGGAATGGCGGCGGATGCGGGATATTCCGGCAGCGTCACCGTCACATCGCGAGCAGAAACGTCGCAGCCGCCGGTTGGCACCACGACGTTGTTGTTGGCGTAAATGTTCCACACGAACTGGAAGTCGTCGTTATCCTTGTTGTTGGTCTGACGCAGGATCAGGACCGCGATCAACGACCCGGCGGAAATGGCGACGCCGCCTGCGCTACTGACGGGCGTCAGATAGAGGACGGTAGGCCAGGGGCTATCAACAATGGAGCTATAGGTCATGCGCGCCGTTTCGCTGGAGGTTGGAAACGGGTAGCTGATGCCGTTATACCTGACGGTGCCGGAAAAGCTCGACAGCACGCCGCCGTAGGCCGAGCCGCGCTGCAGCGTTACGTAGTCGATCATGGAATCCGGAAAGTCGTTATGACAGAAAATCTGCGTCGAGAGATCCACCACCAGGTTCTGCCCGACGCTGACCGCCGGCGCGAGGTTTACGTAAACGTTCGCCGAACCGCCGCCGATGGGGATTGTCACCCCGGCGGCGGTTTTACAGGCGAACGACCAGGCGTTAAGCGACCAGCCCGCCAGCAGCAGCGTTAACAGCAGGGTGATTATCTTTTTCATTACTCTGTTCTCCTGGCTCAGGCGTAGGTATAGGTGACGTTAATCACCGCCTGAATAGTTCCTTGCGTCGCACCGCCGTTGACCGTCAGCGCTCTGACCTGTAGCGGGAAGCTGGCGGACTGGGTGGCGTCGTCGACCTGTACCTCTTTTCTCGCGCCGGTGTTCAGCGTGGTGCCGTCCTCATCCTGCAGCTCAAGCTGGATGTTGCCGGCGGTTCCCTGGTTCTTGTAATAGCCGGTGGCATCCGCCGTACCGCTGAAGCTGGCGGTGACCCGCGACGTGCCGACCGGGCAGTTGCTCAGGGTGAGCGCCACGCTGTGCCAGGGCGAAGCGGCGCCGGCGGAGACCAGGCTAAAGGTATAGAGATCGCCGAGATCGACGGTGGCGTTAACGGTGGAAACGGTACAGGGTTTGGCCACCACTTTGCCGTTAACGGTAATGGTGACGTCGGCGGCCTGTAGCGTCGGGGAGGACGCCGCCAGCATCGCGGCCAGCAGCCATCCTGAATAGGTCGGGTTCATCAGCGCCTCCGGTTACTGAAATTCAAGCGTGAATGTTGCGGTT
>NZ_ALNJ01000049.1:0-6041 GCF_000293135.1 Klebsiella sp. OBRC7
CTAACATTCTGGGTAATAAAAATATCCCCTCCTGGGGTCCCGGGGACGGAAAGGTGATGGTGGTTGAATTCTTTGACTACCAGTGCATCTGGTGCAGCAAGTTCGCACCCGAACTGGAGAAGGTCATCGGGGGCAACACGGACGTGCGTTACTTCTTTATGGAGTGGCCGGTGTTTGGTAGCCGGTGGCCTGCATCATTGCTGGCGGCGAAAACCGGCCTGCAGGTCTGGAAAGAAAAGGGCTCGGAGGCTTACAGGAGCTATCACAATGCGGTTTATGGTACAGGACTGAATGAAGGGAAACTGACGCAGGAGATTATCGAAAAGGTTTCTGGTCATATTAAATTTAAGCAGAATACGATTGATGAGATAAATACCACACTGAAAAATATTAATGATATCGCCACGGCGACGGGATTAACCGGAACGCCAGGTATTATTGTGATGCCGGTGAAGGGCGCGACGGAAGAAAACGTCACGGTCTTTTCCGGAATGACTGAAGCACAGAATGTTCAGGCGGCTATAAATAAATCCCGACAATAACAAGTTACTGTTGTCTCTTCTGAATGGAAGAGGATGTCTCTTAAAACAAAAAGGCACACTGCTGTATGTTGTTCGTCGTACTAACGGACTGGTATTCTGGCAGTCGGTCCCGGTGGAGTCTGGAGAGTTATGTCTGAGAATATCATTGCGCTGGTTGATTATGAAAATATCGGAACGCTTGAAAATGTAATGTTGTCGCGTTATGAACGTCTTATTTTGTTTACCGGGTCTCAGCAGGAGTTTATTCGTTTTCCGTCCGTAACACATGCCGGTAATATATCGGTCAGTGTGTTTCAGGCGCCCTGCGTGTCGAAAAATAATGTCGATTTCCACCTGGTACTTGAGCTGGGACGACTCAGCGTCACCGCTCCGGAAGATACGATGTTTCATGTTATATCGAATGATAAAGGGTATGACAGCGTGATTGCATTGCTCTGCAGGACAGGGCGACGATGTTGTCGTATACCCTCACCACGTTCAGCAGAGAAGGCGAAAACGGTGTCTGCGCTCATCAGCAACGATGAGGTGCTACGCCTGACCGATAAAATACAGTCATTGAGTAAAAAGTCTGCGGTAAACCGACCTGTAAGCACCTCGTCACTGATGAATTATATTAAATGTCATTCCGGTAACATCAGAAATACAGCGATTTTAAATCAGGTCAGGGACGAATTAATCAGGCGAGGCGTGATTGCCGTTTATGAAAAAACGGTGGTCTGGCGCTAATGAAATAAATAAGCAGGTTGTGATTATCTTTCTTGTCTAAAAAGTATTCTTGTCTAAAAAGGAATGAGTATGTTCAGCTATTTCATGCTGCGCACTGAGCAGCAGTTATTTTGTTATTTATACGGGGGCGCGCTGGCACTGTCTCTGCAACTCTTATTTTCTCCCTCTTTTCCGGGAAATGGATTTATCCTGGTATCACTGCCCGTTGCACTATTCTGGGCCGGGCTGGCCCTGTATACGCGGCACATCGACCAGATGAGGAAGCCTGATGTCTCGCCGCTCGTCAGTATCCGTGACGGCATCCAGGTGGTGGCCATGCTTCCGCGGCATGAGAAAGCGCGGCTTGAATGGAAGATTCTGCAGGATGATGAGGTGTACCGCCGTCAGATGCACGCTCTTTTAAACCTGATGCAACGGGTTATCAGTCGGGGATTTCTGTATGCGCCGGCAGTGATACTGGCGGGCGCTGGCGTGCTTGTCTGGGGGGTTCCGCAGGCCGGTGTCCGGCTGGTGACCGCCCTTCGGAATATGTCCCCCGGAGAGCTTATGCATCAGACCGGCTTCATCATTCGCTATGTGCTGATGATTTCTGCCATATCGGTCCTGATAGCAGACATTGTGGCCGGTCAGGGTCTGCCAAATGCCTTCCGGCGCGCGTTGCTGGATCGGTTGCCGGCAGAGGCCTGGCGTATCCCCAGAGGGACAGAACGATGAGGAGACTGCGCAGTAAACACATCGGAAAAAATATGTCCACAAAGGAAGAAGCAACATGGCAAAGATATTAATGATGACAGGCAGTGCCGTTGTTGTGCTGAGTCTGCTGGGGTTCCTGGTGCTGTTTCTGAAGGAACGTGCAACAGGGAAGACATCCCCGGTCCTACAAGCGCTGAAAGCGGCGGGTATTCGTACCGGAGAGGCTGAACAGAGACTGTGTCGCCAGCGGGTCTGGATGGGTAATGACACGCTGATGACGCCCCGGGAACAACATTTTTTCCGGGCATTGCTGAAACATACCGACCGGAAACACTGGCTGCTGTGCCCGCAGGTGCGAGTGGCGGATATCGCCAGCCTGGCACCCCATATCAGGCCCCGCTCCCGGACCTGGTGGCAGCTGTTCCGGATGGTGTCACAGTGGCACTGCGATGTGGTGGTGGTGGATATCAGGACCTTTGCCATTGTGGCCGCCATCGAGCTGGATGATGCGTCGCATCTGAAAAAACACCGGGTTCGCCGGGATATCCTGCTGGAAGAAGTACTCAGGCAGGCGGGCATTCCGCTGCTGAGAGACCGGGATGCTGAAAAGCTGGTCAGACAGATCAGGGAATTTTTAATACGTCGGGAAACTGAAACTATCACCACACCATTGACGGTGGTCAGGGGAGAATACAAAGGATGAAAAGGAAAATAGCAGTAATAAACAGAACCCGTGTCCGCACAGGATTTGTGGCCGGAGTCCTCAGCCTGAGCCTGTTAGCGCTGGCGCCGGCAGTCGACGCCGCGACCATCGAGACAGGTTTTTCTCCGGAAGGCACAGCCCTGCAGTTGGTCCTGAAGACCCTCGATTCCGCGCAGCAGGAAATCCGGCTGATGGGGTATTCCTTCACCTCCCCGGAGGTGGTTCGCTCACTCATCGCGGCGAAACAACGTGGGGTGGATGTCCGCGTGGTGCTGGACCAGAAGGCGAATAGCGGAAAAGCCAGCGTAGCCGCCCTGAACCTGCTGGCCAGCGCGGGCATTCCGGTTCGTACGGTCAGCGCCTACAAGATTTTGCACGACAAAGTGATCGTCGCGGACAGGCGCAATACAGAGGCCGGCTCGTTCAATTTCAGCCGTGCCGCTGACCGTTCGAATTCAGAGAATGTGCTGGTTGTATGGGATGACTCGGCTGTTGCCCGGCGCTACCTGCAGCACTGGTCGTCTCGCTGGTCACAGGGAACGGACTGGAAACAGACATACTGACATCGCCATAAACGATCCCCGGACGTAAACCGTGCGCCAACGCGGGTTACGTCCATAAAGTAAGTCGCTGAATTCTGATATCTGTAGTATTCTCTGCAAACGATCCTTTTTTAGATCTTTGAGGAGGCAGAGATGTCACAGGTCGTAAGCGCGGTTACTTCCTCAACGAAAGCAAAACGCAGTTACCGAAAAGGCAGTCCGAGGAGTGCTGTAGAACGTCAGCAGAGTCATCTTGCCAGAAAGAAAGAAACGCATAAGGAAATGCGGGTGTACGTCACAAGCGAAATTAAAGATGAATTTCGACTGATGTGTGAAACCAAAGGCGTGACCCAATCAGAGATGATTGAAAAGCTCATAAAAGAGGCAGTTAACCAGCATGGTTGCCTTGTTAAGGATTGACGTTCTTGTGAGTTTCGACGGTAGGTGCTAGATTACTGATCGTTTGGTATTTTATGGCTGGCCACGCCGTAAGGTGGCAGGGAACTGGTTCTGATGAGGTGTCTACCCGGAGCCGGAAAAGACAAAACCCCGATAATCTTCGCTAAGTTTGGCGACTGAGAAGATTACCGGGGCCTTCATAAACTGCATAGAAGCTGTTGCTCTATGCAGGGAGTATAGTTTTATGCTCAGAAAACTGCAATACCCGTTTCTGTGCCATTTGCTCCTTCCGTGCAACATAAGCGCGGGATGGTGTGACTGAACAGCACAATCCGCAACACTGGAGTCAGCTGGATACGGAAGAACAGATCCGTTTCTGGCAGGGCGTTGAAGATGGCCACGTTGAATCTTTTCTGGTTTCCCCGGAAAAGAAGCGTACCCGTCGTCGTCGTGGTGAGCACTCCACCAAACCCAAATGCGAAAACCCGTCCTGGTTCCGGCCATCTCACTATAAGGCGCTCGGTGGCCAGCTTGGCCACGCCTATAACCGTCTGGTGAAGAAAGATCCGCTCACGGGGCAACACAGCCTGCGCATGCATATGTCCCTGCACCCATTCTATGTCCGGGAACGTCAGCGCGCCGGGCGAAAATATGCTTTCCGTCCTGAAAAACAGCGTCTCCTCGATGCGCTGTGGCCGGTGCTGGTCAGCTTCTGTGATGCCGGTAAACACACGGTAGGGATGTGCGTGTCCAGGCTGGCCAGAGAGCTCAGTCCGAAAGACGGCAAAGGTAAAGTCATTCCGGAAACTGAAGTGACCATTCGCCGGGTTTCGGCGCTGATAGCCGAGCAGGTCCGCTTTGGTGTCCTGGGGGTGTCAGAAGAAACCGCCTGGGATCGGGAGTCCCGTAAACGTCTGCCAAAGTACGTGTGGATCACCGCCGCCGGCTTCAGGATGCTGGGCGTTGATTTGATGAAGCTGCAGGAGCAGCAGCAGAAGAAACTGCGCGAAAGCGAGGAACGTCAGGCACTCATTAAAGAGGGCATGTTAGGCGAGCATGAGGATATTTCTGTCCATAAGGCGCGTAAGCGCTGGTATGAGCAGCGTAGTCGTGAGGCCCTGCAGTATCGTCGTGCACAAGGCGCGGCACGCAAACGCGCCAACCGCCTGGCCAGAATGCCCCGGGACCGCCAGGTCTATGAGATGACCTGCTGGCTGAAGAAGACGCTGCCGGCAGACGAGCTCTATGGCTATTCTGAGAACAAGCTTGAGCAGCTGGCGGTACAGCATCTCTATCAGCTGGAACTCTCGCTGAGCCATCCAGCGCCGCATTAGTCCGGCCAGCCAAAATTTGTAAAAAAATAGCCCCTCCGGGGCTTTTTGTGCTGGTATTTTTTGGCCATTTTTGTCTTTCCTTCCTTTTCCCGCCTGAGTTTTTCTCTTTCCCTGATGATTTCGCCGGCATGCTGGCCATCAAACGCCCCCACGTGATCAGTTATCCACAAAAATCCGCAAATAGATAAATGAGAGAATCTGCAAATAAATAACAGGAAACCCGCAATACAGTCTTAACCCAGTATTTTTATCCCCTGCATTGCAAGCAGCAGGGAGATCTTTTGTCTCTGAACACCATTGTGAATAAATCAAAAAGGCCTTCGCTTACAGCGGCCGCAAGCGTCCACGTCGCTCAGAACCAGAAGTGCCTCCCGCCGCTATGCGGCGGGCATAGGCACAACACATAATTTAGTTACATCATCCGGTTAGATTCCCCGTGAACCGCACCAGCGCAATCCTCAGCACCGCACATACCACTCAGAACACCGCAGAAACCTCGCCTCCCACCACCGGAGAACGCTGACGCTTCAACAACATATGTGCCCCCTCCCCACCACTGAAAAGCGCCGCCGCCCCCGGCCAAAGGCCGGGGAAGACATCGCTTTTAATAATGGGTGTTGTAACTACTCTTCGTCATCTCTGTGAGTAGTGTCGCGGTAAGTTCTGGGATACACGCTCGTAAGCGGCCCTAACGGCCCGCTAACGCGGAGATACGCCCCGACTGCGGCTGTCGCCTTGCCGGGACCACTCCGACCGCGTACAGAGGCATCTGAGCCGTTTTTAGCGGGTATAGCTTTGCAGGGAAGGGGGTGGGTGAGGCAGAACCTGTCAAAACAGCAGCCGGCTGCGCCGGGCGACGGCGCCATTTACCCGCAGTACTCCATTCAACTTCAGCTGGCGCCTCCATGCCGCTGACGCGGCATTATCTATACTTTAAGTCTGGCCACTGGAGGTAACCATGTGCGGACGTTTTTCTCAGTCTATGACGCGGGAAGAGTATCTTTCTCTCCTCGCCAATGAAGCCGATCGAAATATTGCCTACGGGCTTTGTTGAATAAATCAGATTTCGGGTAAGTCTCCCCCGTAGCGGGTTGTGTTTTCA
>NZ_ALNJ01000050.1:0-112848 GCF_000293135.1 Klebsiella sp. OBRC7
ATGCTCCTGGGGCTGTACTCACTTGCCGCCTTCCTGCAAGCTGAAATACTTAGGGGAAAGCTGTGAGATAAAAAACCGGTGCAATAAGACACCGGTTTTTTTAATTGCGGTACAGCACCTTGATGATGTGATAACCAAACTGGGTGTGCAGCGGGCCGGTCGGCTCCAGCACCGGGCAGGAGAAGACGACTTTATCAAACGCCGGCACCATCTGGCCCTGGCGGAATTCACCTAAATCACCGCCGCGTTTGCCTGACGGGCAGATCGAGTGCTTCTTCGCCAGTTTACCGAAATCGGCGCCGTTTTTAATTTGCTCCAGAAGATCCAGTGCCAGCTGCTCTTCTTTAACCAGGATATGCAGTGCTGCTGCCGTTTTTGCCATGATCGTACCTTGATGGAATAGGAGATGAATCAGGGCGCAATAGTAGCATGGGCTAGCGGCGATACAGCACCTTAATGATGTGGTAGCCGAATTTGGTTTTGACCGGTCCGTAAGGCTTTAGCAGCGGGCAGCTGAAGACCGCCTTATCGAACGGCCCGACCATAACGCCTTGATTAAACTCCCCGAGATCGCCGCCGTTGCGTCCGGATGGGCACTTTGAATAGCGTTTTGCCAGATGATCGAAGCTCACGCCACGTTCCAGTTTGGCGAGGATCTCTTGCGCCAGCTTCTCTTCTTTTACCAGGATATGCAGGGCTGCTGCGCTCTTTGCCATTATTTTGCTCTCATGTCTCAAAGATATCCCGTTACTTTACCATCCGCTTTGGTCGCGGACCTATACTCTTCGCCATCGCGGGACAGGTGTCTCGCCTGATAGACGGAAGCGGGAGATGGGCAACACTTTTCTTCGGCGTTTTCCTTCTGGCCGGGGACAGCCGTCCTGTCCTTATCGTCGTGGAGCGAGATAACATGGATACAATGAAAAAACCTGAATTTTCAGTCGGCTGGCTTTCCGGGCTGAGCGAGATTGTGCGCGATCCGCTGCTCTATGAATTACTGAAATATTGTCCTCTGGAGATCATGCGGCGCTGGCGCTTCGAAGACATTCCGCGCGGTGATTTTATCTGCCGACAGGGGGAAGTGTGCCAGCGTTTTTCGCTGATTATCGCCGGTGAGGTGGACGTTTTCTATGAGGCTGAAGACGGGCGCCGCTACCGTCAGGCCCGCTACCGTAAAGGCGACATGGTGGGCGAACTCGAGATCTTTGAGTCGCGTCATTACATCTGCTCGGTGGTGGCGGTGGACCATGTGCAACTCCTGAGCCTGTCGCAGGAACATTTCTGCCGCTGGCTGGCGCTGGATAACCACTTTAACCAGCGAATGCTGCGCTTCTTTAGCCAGCAATATTATCAGCTGTCGAAAAAGGCCAGCAGCGACAATCTCTACTCGCTGCATCAGCGGGTGTGTCAGGCGCTATGGCTGCGTTATCAACAGGATGGCGCGAATGAAATCTTGCTGGATAAGCAGAATCTCAGTCAGGAGTTCGCGGCGACGACCCGCAGCATTAACCGTATTTTGCATGATCTGAAAGCGCTACAGATTATTGATACCGATGGTGAACGCATTGTGTTGTTAGCTCCTGAAAAACTGAAGCAGGAGGCTGATATCGGATAACCGCAAGAGTAAGGAGGCGGGAGAATGTCGCTGCAACCCCATATCCAGTTAAGCAAAGAGATGACCGGCGCGCGGTACGCGCTGCTGCCGGGCGACCCGCAGCGGGTCGACCGCATCGTCAATTTTCTTGATAATCCACAGCTGCTCGGTCAGAACCGGGAGTTTCGCGCCGCGCGCGGCTGGTATCAGGGCATCGAGATTTTGGTGCTCTCCACCGGCATCGGCGGACCCTCCACGGCGATCGCCATTGAAGAACTGCGCCAGATTGGCGTAACAACCCTGATTCGTATCGGCAGCTGCGGCGCATTGCAGGATAATCTTGCGCTCGGCGATGTGATTATCGCTCACGCTGCGGTGATGGATGATGGTACCAGCCGAACCTATGCGCCGGCGGGCTATCCGGCCTGCGCCGACCCGCTGCTGACCTGGGAACTGGTGGCGCAGGCGCGGCAAATGAACATCCCCGCCGCGTGCGGGCTGGTGCGCAGCCACGACAGTTTCTATACCGATCGTGAGGCGGAACTGGATGCGCAGTGGTCGGCGCGAGGCGTTCTGGGCGCGGATATGGAGAGCGCCGCTCTGATGACTATCGGCGCGCTGCGCGGCCTACGTACGGCATCATTACTCAACGTGGTTGTTGCCCACAACGGTTGCCTGGATAGCAGCATCAATGATTATGTCCAGCAGGAGGCGCTGTGCCAGCAGGGCGAAGAACGGCAAATTACCCTGGCGCTGCGCGCCATTTATTCCGCTAGCCAGCAAGGAGGTTTGTGATGGACTTTTTTAGCATTAACAATGTGATGGTCAACATTCCCCTCGGCGAAGGCGGCTATGCGCTATCGTGGATTGAGGCTATCGGTACCGTATTCGGCCTGCTGTGCATCTGGTGCGCCAGCCGGGAAAAAATCATCAACTATCTGTTTGGCCTGATTAACGTCACGCTGTTTGCGGCGATCTTTTTCCAGATCCAGCTCTATGCCAGCCTGCTGCTGCAGGTCTTTTTCTTCGCTGCCAATATTTACGGCTGGTACGCGTGGAGCCGGCAAAACGAGGCGCAGGAGGCCGCGCTCAAGGTACGCTGGCTTTCCCGTCAGCAAACGCTGGCGCTGGGCGGCGTCTGCGCGGTGGCGATTGTGCTGATGACGCTGTTTATCGATCCGGTTTTCGCGACGCTCACTCGTATCATGATTGCTCTGCTGCAAACGTTCGGTATGCAGGTCGCGATGCCCGACCTCCAGCCCGACGCCTTCCCGTTCTGGGATTCCACCATGCTGGTGTTGTCGATTGCCGCCATGGTGCTGATGACGCGTAAATTCGTCGAAAACTGGCTGCTGTGGGTGGTTATCGACGTGATTAGCGTGGTTATCTACGCGGTACAGGGCGTTTACGCCATGTCGCTTGAGTATGTCCTGCTGACGGCGATCGCGGTAATGGGCTCATACAGCTGGATCAAAAGCGCACAGCGTAACGGCTATACGCCGCTTGCCGCGGCCGCATCCTGATTGACCGATTTCCAGGCTGCCTGAATGGGCAGCCTGTTGCTCTCTGTGCCCCTCTTTCTGCTACAATCCCCACCCCGTTCGAAGATTGAGCAAAAGACTCCCATGCGTTTAAATCCTGGCCAACAACAAGCCGTCGAATTCGTTACCGGACCGTGCCTGGTGCTGGCGGGTGCCGGTTCCGGTAAGACCCGCGTGATTACCAATAAAATCGCCCACCTGATCCGCGGCTGCGGCTATCAGGCGCGTCATATCGCGGCGGTCACCTTTACCAACAAGGCGGCGCGCGAAATGAAAGAGCGCGTCGGGCAAACGCTGGGACGCAAAGAGGCGCGCGGCCTGATGATTTCCACCTTCCACACGCTGGGGCTGGATATCATCAAACGCGAATACGCCGCGTTAGGGATGAAATCAAACTTCTCGCTGTTCGACGATACCGACCAGGTGGCGCTGTTAAAAGAGCTCACCGAAGGGCTGATCGAAGACGATAAAGTGGTGCTTCAGCAGCTGATCTCGACGATCTCCAACTGGAAAAACGATCTGAAAACCCCTGTCCAGGCCGCCGCTGGCGCGAAAGGGGAGCGGGATCGGATCTTTGCTCACTGCTACGGGCTGTACGACGCGCATATGAAAGCCTGTAACGTACTCGACTTCGATGATCTGATCCTGCTGCCGACCCTGCTGCTGCAGCGTAACGAAGAGGTGCGGGAGCGCTGGCAGAATAAGATTCGCTATCTGCTGGTGGATGAATACCAGGATACCAACACCAGCCAGTACGAGCTGGTGAAACTGCTGGTGGGACAGCGGGCGCGCTTTACCGTGGTCGGCGATGACGATCAGTCGATCTACTCCTGGCGCGGCGCGCGGCCGCAGAACCTGGTCCTGCTAAGCCAGGATTTCCCGGCGCTGCAGGTGATCAAGCTGGAGCAAAACTACCGTTCTTCCGGGCGCATCCTGAAGGCGGCTAACATCCTGATTGCCAATAACCCACACGTTTTCGAGAAGCGTCTGTTTTCCGAACTGGGCTATGGCGTAGAGCTGAAGGTGCTCTCTGCCAATAACGAAGACCATGAGGCGGAGCGCGTTGCCGGTGAACTCATCGCGCATCACTTTATTAATAAAACCGCCTATAAGGACTACGCGATCCTGTATCGTGGCAACCATCAGTCGCGGGTTTTCGAAAAGATGCTGATGCAAAACCGCATTCCGTACAAAATTTCCGGCGGCACGTCGTTCTTTTCCCGCCCGGAAATTAAAGACCTGCTGGCCTATCTGCGCGTGCTGACTAATCCCGATGATGACAGCGCTTTCATGCGCATCGTCAATACGCCAAAGCGTGAAATCGGTTCGGCGACGCTGAAAAAGCTGGGTGAATGGGCGATGGGGCGCAATAAAAGCATGTTTACCGCCAGCTTCGATATGGGCCTGACCCAGACCCTGAACGGACGCGGCTATGAGTCTTTGACCCGCTTTACCCACTGGCTGCGGGAGATCCAGCAGCTTTCAGAGCGTGAACCGATTGCCGCCGTCCGCGATCTGATCCGCGGCGTGGATTATGAATCCTGGCTCTATGAGACCTCGCCCAGCCCGAAAGCCGCCGAAATGCGGATGAAAAACGTCAATACGCTGTTCACGTGGATGACCGAAATGCTCGAAGGCAGCGAGATCGATGAACCGATGACGCTCACTCAGGTCGTTACCCGCTTTACCCTGCGCGATATGATGGAGCGCGGCGAGTCGGATGAGGAGACGGATCAGGTGCAGCTGATGACGCTTCACGCGTCAAAGGGGCTGGAGTTCCCCTACGTCTACCTGGTTGGTATGGAAGAGGGGCTGCTGCCGCACCAGAGCAGCATTGATGAAGACAACGTCGATGAAGAGCGCCGTCTTGCCTACGTGGGTATCACTCGCGCGCAGAAAGAGCTGACTTTTACCCTGTGCAAAGAGCGCCGTCAGTACGGCGAGCTGGTGCGACCGGAGCCGAGCCGTTTCCTGCTGGAACTGCCGCAGGACGACCTGATTTGGGAGCAGGAGCGCAAAGTGATTTCGCCGGAAGAGCGCATGCATAAAGGCCAGGCGAACGTCGCCAACATCCGGGCGATGCTGGCGAAAGCGCGTAAATAGCGGCTAGCGGCTGTTTTGCTGTTGAATCTGGAACTGACGTAGCGCTTTGCGATCGGGTGCGCCGTCTGAACCGGGTTGACTGACGACAATGGCCGCCACTTCATTGCCCAGCCGCGTTGCCTGCTGCAGATCCATCCCGCAGGCCAGCCCGGCGATCGTACCGGCACAGTGGCTGTCTCCTGCGGCAATCGTGTCGTGGACCTTCACGCGGCAGGCCGGAATATGCTGCGGTGCTGCGTCAGGTTCAACCACCCATGCGCCATCCTTATCAAACCGACAGATCGCCCGAATATGCCAGTCGCTGGCGAGCCGTGAGGCGGCATCAAGGGTCGCGCTATCCAAATCGTATAAACGCGCGCAAAGCACGCTGAGTTCATCGCGATTCAGGGTGAGCAGGGGGCGTTTGCGCAGCAGCGCCTGGATAAAGTGAATATCCAGGTCGCACAGACGCGGGCCAAAATCGACGAACAGCGTTTTATCTTCCGTCTGGGCAAGGATCCACTGGCGCAGCGCTTCGCTGGCCAGTTCGTATCCCGAGACGTAAATAATCGCCTCCTTCGGCAGCGGTATTTGCGCTAATAGTTCATCAGTCCAGTGCTGTTCGCAGCCCTCAATGGTGATAAACGTCCGCTCTTTGCTGGCTTCGACAAGAGCCAGACACCAGCCGTTATCGTGGGTGGGATGGCGCAAGAGGACGGGCAAGTTTTCCAGCGCCATTTTTTGCGCAACGGCCTGCCCCCAGTCGCCATTGCCTATCGGTATGGCGTTAATGGGAAACAGTTCGAGGCGCGAGAGCGCGCGGGCGACGTTGAACGCGCAGCCACCAATCTGCCGTCCGCCGTCGCGGGCGGAGATATCGCCACCGCTTTGCGGCAGCGCATCGAGATGGAGAATAATGTCGCCAAAAGCGGCGCCGATAACCACGATCGGCCGCTGAGGCGATAGCAGGTCAGCGCTGATTGTCACGGCAGGCCCCCTTTCTCATTCCGAAGGCGAGATACAGCGCCAGGCTCAGAATAAAAGAGACGAATAACCCGAGGCTGGAGTCCGCGAAAATACCGACCGCGAAAGGTCCGTCGATAAAACCGGTTTTAGAGACCATCAATCCTGCCAGCGCACCGACAATCCAGCAGCCCAGTGCGGTACGGTTTGCGCCACTCTCCCTGAATAAATCAGCTTCAGGATATCCGGCACGGCGGCGCAGCCGATAAAAATCGACCATAAAGATGGCGGCCCAGGCGGCCAGAAATACGCCGCAGAAAATCAAAAACGCGATGAACGGCCCGAGAAAATCTTTCGAGACAAACAGCACGTAGAGGGCAATCCCCAGCACCAGCACGGCGTCGAGGGCCACGGCGGAACGCTGCTGTAGCTTAATCCCCATGCTTAACAGGTTAAGGCTGGCGGAATAGAGGCTCAACACGGCGATGGTCACGACTCCGGCGGTAGCCGCGGCCAGATAGGGGATTGCCATCCACGAAGGCAGCAGTTTACCGATCGCTGAAATGGGGTTCTCGCTGGAGGCCAGATCGGGGATCTGCGCGGTAAGCAGTATTCCGGTGAGCATCAGCAACAGCAGGGGGAGGGCGGCGCCGCTGACCACGGCGAGAAAAATAGGTTTTTCCCCGGAGTCAGGGCGCTGATCGCGGCTATAGTCGGCGCCGGCGATAGCCCAACTGATGCCGGTGCCCGCGGCAATAATAGACACGGCCGGCAGAAAGCCGGTCAGCCAGCTGCCTGAAGGCAGCGCGAGGATGGCCTGCCAGTCCGCGGTGAAGAGTAAATAGATCACCACCAGCAGCGTCATGGCGCCAAAGATCCGGGTGATCCATTTTTGCATCATCAGCACGGCGTTTTGCCCGAGCACGCTGACCAGTACGGTCAGCCCGCCAAACAAGAAAAGCGACAGCGCGGTGGTGGTCAGACTCTCTTCAAAACCCATGGCGGCAAACAGCGCGACGAGGGTGAGCGTGCCGGTAATGATATTGACCGCTTCCCAGCCCATCAAATTCACCCAACAGAAGCTGGTGGGGGCGATATTACCGCGTTTGCCAAAAATGACGCGGGAGAGGGTTAGCGTCGTCGTACGACCAATTTTCCCGGCGATGCTGGTGATGCCGACCAGCGCAAAGGAGGCGACGCCCGCCACGGCGGCCAGAATCGCCTGCCAGAATGAGAGGCCGAACGACACAATCACCGCGCCGTAAACGACGCCAAGAATGCCAATATTCGCGGCGCACCAGACGAAAAACAGCTGGACCGGTTTCTGGGTCTGGTGGACCGGGGGGACCAGACCGATTCCTAATTCTGCCATTCCGGGATCTGTCGCCTGGATATTTCCATCGTATGAAGCTTTGCTGTCCATAGTGATACCCTCTGTGAATTATGCGAAGCGGTAGCCTGCAAGCCGCTGTGCGTAAGGCGCGAAGTCGATGCTGTTGGCCTGCTTAATCCGTTGTATATGTTCTTCAGGAAAAGCCTCTATGCCATGAAGCGCGCCGCAGATGGCGGTGGCCATCGCGCCAATGGTGTCGGTGTCGCCACCTAAATTGGCTGCCAGCATAGCGCATTTCATAGGCTGCGTTTTTGCCAGCTCAACCAGAGCAATCGCTGCGGGGACGGACTCGATAATATCCATACCGGCGCCGATGTCCTCATAAATCCGTTCAATACCCGTCAGATGGTCAGTCTCCCCGGCGATCGTTTCCAGCGCCAGGTGGATACGGTTTCCCAGTAGTGGACTAAAAGTGGACTCATAATGGCGCTGCGTCTCATTAGCGAGCGACGCCAGCTCCGTTTTGATTAACGGCCATTCGGCCCCTTCAATGGCGCGGCCGATCGCCCATGCAATGACCACCGCGCCGGCGATAGCGATGTCTGATTTATGCGTCGGCAGGCAGGATAGCCGCACTTGCTCAATGAAAAACGTTCTGTCCCCGGTGGGCAGTAGACAGCCCATCGGCGCCACGCGCATTGCCGCGCCGTTGGTTACGCCGTTGGCCGCGATCTCCTCCAGCGGCTGCCCCTGTTCAAGCGCGATCAGGGAAGCCTTCGAGGTCGGGCCAAGAATATTTTTTTCAAAGGCCTGACAGCGTCTGGCCCACAGCAGAATATGCCTGGCGATGACCAGTGGATCGGTCACGCCGTTGGTTTCATTCAGGGCATCCATGAGTGCGATGCACTGATGGGTATCATCGGTGAACTCAGCGGCGCGAAATTCGCAGGCCGCAATATTCTCTTTCGGTCCGGGGAGGAAGCGCTCAATCCAGCCAAAATGGTTGATAATTCGGCGCTTAGGCCACAGTTCGGAAGGCATACCCATCGCATCACCGATGGCTTGCCCATAAAGGCAGCCGAGGATGCGGCTTTCGGTGGTATAGGTAGGGCGAATATCAGACATCATCGGCTCCCTGGAAGAAATGAATAAAAGTTATACTAAAAGTAGATCCAGATTAAGTCCAGTTAAAGTCCTTTGTGGCCATGCTGTGATCGAAGACGCATTATGAAAGAAAAGTGAGAAGCTAAAAAAGGGTGGGAGACGTTATAAGGGGGCTATTGATTCCAGTATGGATCCACTATGATAAATCCACTGCCACTGAATTCCGGAAGACTACGACATTATGCCGCAATCGCTGCTTGAGTATATAAAAGGGCGTCTGAATGCAGAGGCTCCCGCGCCGCTTTATATTCAACTTAAACAAGCTATTGAAGCGGCAATGACCGAGCGGTTGCTGACGCACGGCAGCATCCTGCCTTCCGAACGCAAAATGTCGCAGACGCTTGAGCTATCGCGCGTGACGGTCGTAAAGGCGCTTGATGCGCTGCTGGAGGCCGGGCTGGTTATTAAACGCCACGGAAAAGGGACCGAGGTGAATCTGCCGGTAAGCTATAACCTTGCCAGCGGCGGATTTTCTGCCCAGCTACAAAATTCAGGCACGGTGTCCAACCGATGGCTGGTGAGGGAAAAGCTGGCGGCGGATGATTTTCTGGCCCGTGAGCTGGAGATCGCGGTCGGCGATCGGGTGGCGAAAATCAAACGCGTCCGTCTGGTCGATGCCCTCCCGGTGTCTATCGAAACCATGTTTATCCCCGAGCGTTTCTTACCCCGCCCGGATCTACTTGAAGGTTCGCTGTACGCGCACTGGGCGGAAAATGATATTTATCCCGATCTTCAGGATTACTCACTGACGGTGCATATTCCTTCGGCGGAAGAGCTGAATTTGCTCGACCTGCCGCAAGGCGTGCCATTGATGAAAATTACGCTGAAAAGCCGCAATGCTCAGGGAGAGGTGCTTGAGTACGGAACCGCATTCTGCCTGAGCAATTACTTTAATTTTGATTTCAGAGTGAAGCTGCAATAAGCGCAGTCGGCCAGTTATTTTGGCATGGTCGGTGTATTAAACCCGCCATCGCTTTATGCGAGAGCGGATCATATCCGACTACTGCTCGTTAAGCCGCAGCGGCCAGTGAACGTAGCTCTGCCACTGGCACTCCTGTTCGACCATTTCCCGGCCCAGCGGATGATTCTCCAGCCAGCCCTTCGGCAGCGTTAACGTCAAATTTTCATCTTCGGCAGCCAGCGTTAGCATCGGCAGCAGATCGTCGCGTCGGCGGCTGGCAAACAGAATCGCCAGACGCAGCAGACGGCACATATGCTCCGCGACTCTCGGAGGCACCGCGTTTTGTTGATGAATGGATGAAAGGTCGACGGCGTTGGTTTGGTTTAAGAGCAGCGTCGCCAGCAGCTTCTTTTGTGCGGGGGTAAAGCCGGGCAGGTCAAGATTGCGCACCAGCCAGGCGGCGTGCAGGGGGGCCTGCTTGTACTCCACGCTCAGACCAATTTCATGCAGCTGGCAGGCACTTTGCAGCAAATCGAAGCATAGTGGCTCAATTTCCCAGCTGTTTTCCACCTGATGAACAAAATGGGCGGCCAGTTGGGCAACGCGCTGTGCCTGTTCGGTATCAACCAGAAACCGGCGCTGAATATTGCGTAAGGTACGACTGCGAATATCCTGATCGATCGACAGGTGCAGCATGCCGTAGACCAGACCTTCACGCAGCGCGCCGCCGGCGAGCGTCATACACTGAATATTCAGCTCGCTGAAGATGGCCATAAGAATCGCCAGGCCGCTGGGAAAGACGAGCGCCCGTTCAAGCGTCAGGCCTTCGATCTCCAGCTCCTCCAGACGACCGCACTGAATGGCGCGCTGTTTGAGCTGCTGTAGCTTGGCTAAGGTGATGCGTTCATCCATCCCCTGCGCCATCATGATTTCCTGTAACGCCTGAACCGTACCGGATGCCCCGACGCACACTTTCCAGCCGTGATAGCGCAGCACATCGGCGACGGGACGCAAAACTTCACGCGCGGCGGTTTCGGCCTGGTCAAAGTTCTCTTTGGTCAGGCTGCGATCGGCAAAGTAGCGTTCCAGCCAGGTCACGCAGCCCATGGACAGGCTGAAAAGCGAGGTGGTTTGCGCGCCGGTACCGGTAACCAGTTCGGTGCTGGCGCCGCCAATATCCACGACCAGACGCTGATCTGCGCCGCCTGTTGTATGCGCAACGCCCTGATAAATCAGGCGCGCTTCCTCTTCACCGCTGATAACCTGAACCGCGCAGCCGAGGATTTCCCGCGCTTTCTCCAGAAACTCACCGGCGTTAACCGCCAGGCGCAGCGTCGCTGTGGCGACCACGCGGATTTGCGTCGGGGGGATATCCTGCAAACGCTCGGCAAACAGGCGTAAACATTGCCAGCCGCGCTCCATGGCTTCTGCCGAGAGCGTATTGTCGCCGCTGAGGCCAGCGGCCAGACGGACTTTGCGTTTGATACGGCTCAGGGTCTGGATGCTTCCGGCAACCTCGCGTACAACCAACATATGAAAGCTATTGGAGCCAAGATCGATAGCGGCATAGAGCGAGGTGGAGCTCATACACTTCATCCTTCAAGTTGCCTCTGTGTTGGCTGCGTTCTCTTACCCGAATCACTTACCAGCGTCAGCTCGCCGCGATTCGCTTTCCGGCGGCCTTGATGCAACTTGAATGATTTTGTGTATGGCATAGTGCTTTAACCTGAACGACGACGATTACGTGGCGGACCGTTACGACGCGGGCCGTTGCCCGGGCGCGGGCGCGTAAGACGTAGTGGTCTGGGCAGTTCAGTCATCAGCGCGTCCGAATTGTATTTGCTGACCGGAATTGAATGACCGATATAGGTTTCAATTGCCGGCAGATTCAGCGCGTACTCTTCACAGGCCAGACTGATGGAGTGACCGCTGGCGCCAGCGCGGCCGGTACGGCCAATACGGTGAACGTAGTCTTCGCAATCGTCCGGCAGGTCGTAGTTAAAGACGTGCGTAACGGCCGGAATATGTAGACCGCGGGCGGCAACGTCTGTTGCGACCAGAATGTCGATATCGCCGCGGGTAAATTCATCGAGAATGCGCAGGCGTTTTTTCTGCGCGACGTCGCCGGTTAACAGACCAACGCGATGGCCGTCCGCCGCCAGGTGACCCCAGATATCTTCACAACGATGTTTGGTGTTGGCGAAAATAATCGCGCGATCCGGCCACTCTTCTTCCAGCAGCGTCTGCAGCAGGCGCATTTTTTCTTCGTTGGAAGGATAGAACAGCTCTTCTTTAATACGGTGGCCCGTTTTCTGCTCAGGCTCAACTTCGACGTACTCGGCGTTGTTCATTTGTTCGAACGCCAGTTCACGGACGCGATAAGAAAGGGTGGCAGAGAACAGCATGTTCAGGCGCTGATTCGCTGGCGGCATACGGCGGAACAGCCAACGGATATCTTTAATAAAGCCGAGATCGTACATGCGATCGGCTTCGTCAAGCACGACAACCTGAATGGCGCCGAGGTTAATATGGTTCTGTTTGGCGTAGTCGATAAGGCGACCGGTGGTACCGATCAGAATATCCACGCCGCTTTCCAGCACTTTCAGCTGCTTATCATAGCCGTCGCCGCCGTAAGCCAGGCCGAGTTTCAGACCGGTAGCCTGCGCCAGCGGTTCGGCGTCAGCGTGGATCTGTACCGCCAGTTCACGCGTTGGCGCCATGATCAGCGCGCGCGGCTGGTTGACCTGGCGGTCAGCGATCGCCGGGTGAGTGAGAAGATAATGAAACGTTGACGTCAGAAACGCCATCGTTTTACCGGTACCGGTTTGCGCCTGCCCGGCGACATCGCGACCTTCCAGCGTAAGCGGGAGGGCGAGTGCCTGAATGGGTGTACAATTATGAAACCCTTTCTTTTCAAGGGCTTCAATCACTGCCGAGTGCAGGGCGAAGTCGGAAAACTTCTGTTCTGTTAAATGTGTTTTGCTCATAGTGTGGTAGAATATCAGCTAACTATTGCATTAAGAAAGCGTATCCGGTGAAATAACGTCAACCTTTCGTTGGCTATGTATGAAATTATTCAAGGTGCGTCTGCGGCAACTGAACGAATCTTCGAAAGCTTAGACTACTAAGCGAGGCGAGGGTGACAAATCTGCGATAAGCCGGTTTGAACGCTGGTTGCTTTATCTTTTGCGGGGCAAAGTTCATGATGGGCATTGTGATGCAGAGAGATAAAAGAGGCATTCTGAAGAACAGCGTGCATAACGTAGCATCGACACGTCGTTGATGGCCGCGACACCAACACACCAGGCTTATTCCTGTGGAGTTAAATATGAGCGATAAAATTATTCACCTGACTGACGACAGTTTTGACACGGACGTACTCAAGGCTGACGGGCTAACCCTCGTCGATTTCTGGGCAGAGTGGTGTGGTCCGTGCAAAATGATCGCCCCGATTCTGGATGAGATCGCTGAAGAGTATCAGGGCAAACTGACCATTGCGAAACTGAACATCGATCAGAACCCGGGTACTGCGCCGAAATACGGCATTCGCGGCATCCCGACCCTGCTGCTGTTCAAAAATGGCGAAGTGGCAGCGACCAAAGTTGGCGCGCTGTCCAAAGGCCAGCTGAAAGAGTTCCTCGACGCCAACCTGGCGTAAGCGGCTTGTTCTCCTGGCGTCCAGCGTCCAATTTTTTGCGGATCTCTGGACGCCCGGCGAGAGTCGTGCTAAGTTAATCTCAGACTTCGTTTTAAACATACCTTTGTTTGAATCTTGTTTTACCCAAAGCGTCCCGCAAAAATGCGCGTGAGGCTTATAATCCGGGCTTATCACTCATTCCGTTTAGTCGTTTCAGTTCTGCGTTCTTTCCTGTGACCAGGCAACGTACAGACACGAGATGAAGGCCGTTAACAGGCATGGATGTTCCTGCCATACCATTCACAACATTAAGTTCGAGAATTACCCCGAGTTTAAGAACCCACACCATTATGAATCTTACCGAATTAAAGAATACGCCGGTTTCTGAGCTGATTACTCTCGGCGAAAATATGGGGCTGGAAAACCTGGCCCGTATGCGTAAGCAGGATATTATTTTTGCCATCCTCAAGCAGCATTCGAAGAGTGGCGAGGATATCTTTGGCGATGGCGTACTGGAGATACTGCAGGATGGATTTGGTTTCCTCCGTTCAGCAGACAGCTCCTACCTCGCCGGTCCCGACGACATCTACGTATCCCCCAGCCAAATCCGCCGCTTCAACCTCCGCACTGGTGACACCATTTCCGGTAAGATTCGTCCTCCTAAAGAGGGTGAGCGTTACTTTGCGTTGTTGAAAGTTAACGAAGTTAACTACGATAAGCCGGAAAACGCGCGTAACAAGATTCTGTTCGAGAACTTAACCCCTCTGCACGCAAATTCACGTCTGCGTATGGAACGTGGTAACGGCTCAACGGAAGACTTAACCGCTCGCGTCCTGGATCTGGCATCGCCGATCGGCCGCGGCCAGCGTGGTCTGATTGTTGCGCCGCCGAAGGCCGGTAAAACCATGCTGCTGCAGAATATCGCGCAGAGCATTGCGTACAACCATCCTGATTGCGTTCTGATGGTACTGCTGATCGACGAACGTCCGGAAGAAGTGACCGAGATGCAGCGTCTGGTTAAAGGTGAAGTTGTCGCTTCTACCTTTGACGAGCCGGCATCTCGCCACGTTCAGGTTGCCGAGATGGTTATCGAGAAAGCGAAGCGTCTGGTTGAGCATAAGAAAGACGTTATCATCCTTCTCGACTCCATTACCCGTCTGGCGCGTGCCTACAACACCGTTGTCCCGGCTTCCGGTAAAGTGTTGACCGGTGGTGTGGACGCCAACGCCCTGCATCGTCCGAAGCGTTTCTTCGGTGCCGCGCGTAACGTGGAAGAGGGCGGCAGCCTGACGATTATCGCTACGGCGCTGATCGATACCGGTTCTAAAATGGACGAAGTTATCTACGAAGAGTTTAAAGGCACCGGTAACATGGAGCTTCACCTCTCTCGTAAGATCGCAGAAAAACGCGTCTTCCCGGCTATCGACTACAACCGTTCCGGTACCCGTAAAGAAGAGCTGCTCACCACTCAGGAAGAGCTGCAGAAGATGTGGATCCTGCGTAAAATCATTCACCCGATGGGTGAGATCGACGCGATGGAATTCCTCATCAATAAACTGGCGATGACCAAAACTAACGATGACTTCTTCGACATGATGAAGCGCTCGTAAGCTAAAAACGCCAGAGAACGCCACGCTATTGCGTGGCGTTTTGTTTTCCGGGTTTGTATGATCCAGGAAGGGAAAACAAAATGGGTCTTAACGTATGATATGTGCAGGATGATGGCAGGCAGAGACGGCTTTAACAGTCTAAAATTTCTACAATAAATTTGTAATGTTCTGCTTTGCCCCTTCTGGAGTTGAGGCATCATCGTTATACTTCCCGGATTAACTATGCTGAGAGCACATGCGTTGTGAATTTACTCACTGCTATTACTGAATTAATCAGTATTTTCTTATTCACCACCCTGTTTATATTTATCGCTCGCAAGGCGGCAAAAAGAGTTGGGCTGGTGGATAAACCTAACTATCGCAAACGGCATCAGGGTTTGATTCCGTTAGTCGGTGGTATTTCAGTTTTCGCAGGTATTTGTTTTACGTTTGCTATCGCCGATTATTACATTCCCCACGCTCGGTTATACCTGGGATGTGCCGGGGTGCTCGTGCTGGTCGGTGCGCTGGACGACCGCTTTGATATCAGCGTAAAAATTCGCGCGGTTATTCAAGCCGCTATCGCCGTCATTATGATGATGGTGGGTAATCTTCATCTTAGTAGCCTGGGTTTTATATTCGGCTCATGGGAGCTGGTGCTCGGCCCCTTTGGCTTCTTCCTCACGCTGTTCGCCGTCTGGGCGGCGATCAACGCCTTCAATATGGTTGATGGTATCGATGGGCTGCTTGGCGGTCTGTCGTCAGTCTCTTTCGCGGCAACGGGCATTATCCTGTGGTTTGATGGCCAGTACAGCCTGGCGATGTGGTGTTTTGCGATGATCGCCGCCATTTTGCCCTATATTTTACTTAACCTCGGTGCGCTTGGTCGTCGCTATAAGGTCTTTATGGGTGATGCCGGCAGCACCATGATTGGCTTCACTATCATCTGGATCCTGCTGGAGACCACGCAGGGAAAAACGCATCCTATCAGCCCGGTCACGGCGCTGTGGATTATCGCTATTCCGTTGATGGATATGGTGGCGATTATGTACCGTCGCCTGCGCAAAGGGATGAGCCCATTCTCCCCGGACCGTCAGCATATTCATCATTTAATCATGCGCGCCGGGTTTACTTCCCGTCAGGCGTTTGTGCTGATCACCCTGGCCGCCGCGCTGCTGGCCCTGGTTGGCGTGGTGGCGGAATACACCCGCATTGTTCCTGAATGGGTGATGTTAATACTCTTTTTGTTAGCCTTTTTTCTTTATGGCTACTGCATTAAACGCGCCTGGAAAGTGGCGCGCATGGTTAAGCGCATTAGACGCAGAATACGGCGACACAGCGGCAATAATTCAAATTAACCAAGTCAATCTGGGGACGTGATGACTCAACCATTACCGGGAGCACAAACAGTGAACGTTGAGAACGAGCTGGATATTCGCGGGCTGTTTCGCGCCTTATGGGCCGGAAAAAGCTGGATAGCAGGTATCGCAGTGCTCTTTGCACTGATTGTTCTGGTTTATACCTTTTTTGCTCGTCAGGAGTGGAGCGCGACGGCGATTACCGACCGACCGACGGTGAACATGCTGGGGGGATACTATTCACAACAGCAGTTCTTACGCAATCTCGATATCAAGGCCAATCTCGTCTCTGTCGATCAGCCTTCGGTCATGGACGAAGCATATAAAGAGTTCATCATGCAGCAGGCTTCGTGGGATACCCGCCGCGACTTCTGGCTGCAAACGGACTACTACAAGCAGCGCCAGTCGGGTAACGCTCGCGCCGATGCCGCGCTGTTGGATGACCTGATTAACGATATCCAGTTCATGCCCGGCGATGCGCTAAAAAGCATCAACGATAGCGTGAAGCTGACGGCAGAAACCGCGCCTGATGCCAACAATCTGCTGCGCCAGTATGTGGCTTTCGCCAGCCAGCGTGCGGCAGGGCATCTGAATGATGAGCTCAAAGGCGCCTGGGCCGCGCGTACCGTACAGATGAAAGCGCAGGTGAAGCGCCAGGAAGAGGTGGCGCGAGAGATTTTCAATCGCCGCATGCACAGCGTGGAACAGGCGCTGAAAGTCGCGCAGCAGCACAACATCTCCCGCAGCGAAACCGATATTCCACCAGACCAGCTGCCGGATTCCGAGCTGTTTTTACTGGGGCGGCCAATGCTGCAGGCCCGGCTGGAAAATCTGCAGGCGGTGGGGCCGCAGTACGATCTTGATTATGATCAAAGCCGCGCCATGTTAACGACGCTGAACGTGGGGCCGACCCTGGATCCGCGTTTTCAGACTTACAGGTATTTGCGAACGCCTGAAGAACCGGTAAAACGCGATAGCCCGCGCCGCGTGTTTCTGATGGTGATGTGGGGGATTGTGGGCGCGCTCATCGGCGCAGGCGTTGCGTTATCGCGTCGCCGTGTCCAGTGAATGCGGCCTGTGGTGAAGGATATGTCGCCTTCATCGCCTAATCGAAGAGAATCGATGTGAAAGTACTAACGGTATTTGGCACGAGACCAGAAGCTATCAAGATGGCGCCTCTGGTTCATGCGCTGGCAAAGGATCCTCATTTTGAGGCGAAAGTTTGCGTGACCGCGCAGCATCGGGAGATGCTCGATCAGGTGTTGAAACTTTTTTCTATTGTTCCGGAATACGACCTCAACATTATGCAGCCGGGTCAGGGATTGACGGAGATTACCTGTCGCATCCTTGAAGGTTTAAAGCCGGTGCTGGAGTCGTTTAAGCCAGACGTGGTGCTGGTGCATGGCGATACCACCACGACGATGGCGGCAAGCCTGGCCGCTTTCTATCAGCGGATCCCGGTAGGACACGTGGAAGCCGGGCTGCGCACGGGCGATCTGAGCTCGCCATGGCCGGAAGAGGGGAACCGTACGTTGACCGGGCATCTGGCGACGTACCACTTTGCGCCGACCGAAACCTCAAGGCAGAACCTGCTGCGGGAAAATATCGCCGACAATCGGATTACGGTAACCGGTAATACGGTTATTGACGCGCTATTCTGGGTGCGCGACCGGGTTTTGAGCGATGAAGCCCTGCACAACGAGCTGACACAGCGTTATCCCTTCCTCGCCAACGGCAAGAAGATGATTCTGGTCACCGGACACCGTCGGGAAAGCTTTGGCCGCGGTTTCGAGCAAATCTGCCATGCGCTGGCGGAGATCGCCGCGAACAATCCGGACGTACAGATCGTCTATCCGGTGCATTTGAATCCGAACGTCAGCGAACCGGTGAAGCGCATTCTCGGCCACGTTGAGAACGTCATACTTATTGAGCCGCAGGATTATTTGCCGTTTGTCTGGCTGATGAACCGCGCGTGGTTGATCCTGACCGATTCCGGCGGTATCCAGGAAGAGGCGCCCTCGCTCGGGAAACCGGTGCTGGTGATGCGTGAAATGACTGAGCGCCCGGAGGCGGTCAGCGCGGGCACCGTGTGCCTGGTGGGTACCGATAGCCAGCGCATCGTCAATGAAGTCACGCGCCTGCTGCAAGATGAGTCCGCGTATCAGGCCATGAGCCGGGCGCATAACCCGTATGGCGATGGACATGCGTGTCATCGTATTTTGTCTGCACTTAAAAATAATCAGGTAACGCTATGAATTTTTCTACCATTTCAGTGATTGGCCTTGGATATATTGGCCTGCCAACCGCTGCCGCGTTCGCCTCCCGGCAAAAGCGGGTGGTCGGCGTTGATATCAATCAACACGCCGTGGAGACCATTAACCGTGGTGAAATTCATATCGTGGAGCCGGATCTGGCGAGCGTCGTAAAAACGGCGGTCGAACAGGGTTACCTGAGCGCCACTACCGCGCCGGTAGAAGCCGACGCTTACCTGATTGCGGTGCCGACGCCGTTTAAAGACCTGCATGAACCGGATATGGTTTTCGTCGAGTCGGCGGCGAAATCTATCGCACCGACGCTGAAGAAAGGGTCGCTGGTTATCCTTGAGTCCACCTCGCCGGTGGGTTCAACCGAGCAGATGGCGGGCTGGCTGGCGGAAATGCGCCCCGATCTGAGCTTCCCGCAGCAGGTTGGCGAAGCGGCGGACGTCAATATCGCCTACTGTCCGGAGCGCGTGTTGCCGGGGCAGGTGATGGTTGAGCTGATTAAAAACGATCGCGTGATTGGCGGCATGTCGCCGGTTTGCTCAGCCCGCGCCAGCGAGCTGTATAAAATTTTCCTCGAAGGCGAATGCGTGGTGACCAACTCGCGCACCGCCGAAATGTGCAAGCTGACTGAAAACAGCTTCCGCGACGTTAATATCGCTTTTGCCAATGAACTTTCGCTAATTTGCGCCGATCAGGGGATCAACGTCTGGGAACTGATTCGTCTGGCGAATCGCCATCCGCGCGTCAATATCCTCCAGCCGGGGCCGGGCGTTGGCGGCCACTGCATCGCGGTCGACCCGTGGTTTATCGTGGCGCAAAACCCGCAGCAGGCGCGGCTTATCCGGACCGCGCGTGAAGTTAACGACCACAAACCAGAATGGGTGATTGATCAGGTCAAAGCGCGGGTCGCCGACTGCCTCGCCGCCAGCAACAAACGCGCCAGCGAGGTAAAAATCGCCTGTTTTGGCCTCGCGTTTAAGCCGAATATTGATGACCTGCGCGAAAGCCCGGCCATGGCCATTGCCGCCCAGATCGCCCGTTGGCACGGCGGCGAAACCCTGGTCGTTGAGCCAAATATTCATCAGCTGCCGAAAAAGCTCGACGGACTGTGCGCTCTGGCGTCGCTGGACGAGGCGCTGGCGAGCGCCGATGTGCTGGTGATGCTGGTCGATCATAAAGAATTTAAAGCGGTTGGCGGGAATAGCGTTAGCCAGCAGTTTATCGTCGATACCAAAGGGGTGTGGCGGTGAGCACGATTCTGGTCACCGGCGGCGCCGGATTCATCGGTTCGGCGGTGGTGCGCGAAATCATTACCGCAACCAGCGATAACGTGGTGATTATTGATAAGCTGACCTACGCCGGGAATCTGATGTCGCTGGCGCCTGTCGCCGGGGATCCGCGTTTTGCTTTTGAACGGGTGGATATCTGCAATCGCGCCGAACTGGATCGGGTATTTCGCCATTATCAACCCGATACGGTGATGCATCTGGCTGCCGAAAGCCACGTCGACCGCTCTATTGATGGCCCGGCGGCGTTTATCGAAACCAACATTGTCGGTACCTATACGCTGCTGGAAGCTGCTCGTGCCTGGTGGAATACGCTGGCGAGCGATAAAAAATCCGCCTTTCGTTTCCACCACATCTCAACGGATGAGGTCTATGGCGATCTACACGACAGCGGCGCGTTTTTTACCGAAACAACGGCCTATGCGCCCAGCAGTCCCTATTCGGCCTCGAAAGCCAGCAGCGACCATCTGGTTCGCGCCTGGCAGAGGACCTACGGCTTGCCAGCGCTGGTCACTAACTGCTCGAATAACTATGGGCCGTATCATTTCCCGGAAAAACTGATCCCGCTGACCATCCTGAATGCGCTGGCGGGCAAACCGCTGCCGGTTTATGGCAACGGGCAGCAGATCCGCGACTGGCTGTTTGTTGAAGATCACGCCAGGGCGCTCTATCAGGTAGCAACGCGCGGTGAGCCGGGCGAAACTTACAATATTGGCGGCCATAATGAACGGAAGAATATCGAGGTGGTAGAAACCATTTGCGATCTGCTGGAAGAGCTGGCGCTGCACAAGCCGGATGGCCTGGCGTGCTATCGCGATCTCATCACTTTTGTTGCCGATCGTCCCGGCCATGACCTGCGCTATGCCATTGACGCGACGAAAATAGAGCGTGAGCTGGGCTGGACGCCGGATGAAACGTTTACCAGCGGGATGCGCAAAACCGTTGCGTGGTATCTGGCCAATGAATACTGGTGGCGGCAGGTGCTGGACGGCAGCTATCAGGGCGAACGCCTGGGGCTGCATGCCTGAGCGCTTGAGGGGGAAAAATGAAAGGCATTATTCTGGCAGGCGGATCGGGTACTCGCCTGCATCCGATCACGCGCGGCGTCTCAAAACAGCTGCTACCTATCTACGACAAGCCGATGATCTACTATCCGCTCTCGGTGCTGATGCTAGCCGGGATTCGCGAAGTGTTGATCATTACCACTCCGGATGACCAGCGAGATTTCCAACGACTGCTTGGTGATGGTTCGGAGTTCGGCGTGCAGCTAAGCTACGCTGCGCAGCCAAGCCCGGACGGGCTGGCGCAGGCTTTTATCATCGGTGAGGCGTTTCTCAACGGTGAACCATCATGTCTGGTGCTGGGTGATAACATCTTTTTCGGCCAGGGTTTTAGCCCGAAGCTGCGTAGCGTCGCGGCCCGCATGACCGGGGCGACGGTGTTCGGCTATCAGGTGATGGATCCGGAACGCTTTGGCGTGGTGGAGTTTGATGACGAATTCCGCGCCATTTCTCTGGAAGAGAAGCCCAGGCAGCCCAAGTCTAACTGGGCGGTAACCGGCCTCTATTTTTACGATGGTAAAGCGGCAGAGTACGCGAAGCGGGTTAAACCCTCACAGCGCGGTGAGCTGGAGATCACTTCCATCAATCAAATGTACCTCGACGATGGTGCACTGACGGTGGAGCTGCTGGGACGTGGTTTTGCCTGGCTGGACACCGGCACGCACGATAGCCTGATCGAGGCCAGCATGTTTGTGCAGACGGTGGAGAAGCGTCAGGGCTTTAAAATTGCTTGCCTGGAAGAAATCGCCTGGCGCAATGGCTGGCTGGATGACGACGGCGTGAAGCGAGCGGCGAAACGGCTGGAAAAAACCGGCTACGGCCAATACTTACTGGATTTGCTCCGTGCCCGCCCGCGCCAGTATTGAGCCCCTTGAGTGGGAAAACCGCTTCTTCGGCGTCAATAGCGCCATTCTCCGCTTTGGCGACGATGCGCCGCCGCTGACGGTGCAAGCGCTGGCGGGATGGTCGCGGGTGCAGGCGAAAGTCGCGGCGGATGATGCCGCGCGCCTGGATGCGCTGCAGGCATTAGGCTTCCGGCTGGTGGAGGGCGAGGTCGATCTTGCGCTTTCGCCCGCGGCTTCTGATGATATCGGCGCCGAGCCGGCGACTGAGGTGGATATCCCCCGGCTGCGCGAACTGGCGGCGCTGGCCTTTGCGCAGAGCCGTTTTCGCGCCCCCTGGTACGCCGATGATGCCAGCGGTCGTTTCTATGCCCAGTGGATTGAAAATGCGGTGCGCGGAACCTTCGATCACCAGTGTCTGGTGCTTCGCGCCCCTGACGGCGATATCCGCGCGTTTGTCTCCCTGCGCCAGCTCAGCGAGCGCGAGGCGAGGATTGGCCTGCTGGCCGGACGCGGCGCCGGAGCGGAATTAATGCAGGCGGCGCAGCGCTGGGCCGCGCTGCGCGAGCTGACGACACTGCGGGTGGCGACCCAGATGGGCAACACCGCCGCGCTTAAACGTTACATTCTTAGCGGTGCCAATGTCGAAAGCACCGCGTACTGGTTATACAGGTGACATGATGATTCCATTTAACGCGCCGCCGGTGGTGGGTACCGAGCTTGATTATATGCAGTCCGCGATGGGGAGCGGCAAGCTGTGCGGCGATGGCGGTTTTACCCGCCGCTGCCAGCAGTGGATGGAGCAGCGTTTCGGCACCGCGAAAGCGCTGCTGACGCCGTCCTGTACCGCTTCGCTGGAAATGGCGGCGTTGCTGCTGGATATTCAGCCGGGCGATGAAGTGATTATGCCGAGCTATACCTTCGTTTCCACCGCCAACGCCTTTGTGCTGCGCGGCGCGAAAATCGTCTTCGTTGATATTCGTCGCGATACCATGAATATCGATGAAACGCTGATTGAAGCGGCCATCACCGAGAAAACCCGCGCGATTGTACCGGTCCACTACGCCGGCGTGGCCTGCGAGATGGACACCATTATGGCTATCGCCAGCAAGCATAATCTGTTTGTGGTGGAGGATGCCGCTCAGGGCGTGATGTCGACCTATAAAGGCCGGGCGCTCGGCACTATCGGCCATATTGGCTGCTTCAGCTTCCATGAAACCAAAAACTACACCGCGGGCGGTGAAGGTGGCGCAACGCTGATTAACGATCGCACGCTGATAGAGCGCGCGGAGATCATTCGTGAAAAAGGCACCAACCGTAGCCAATTTTTCCGTGGCCTGGTGGATAAATATACCTGGCGCGATATCGGCTCCAGCTACCTGATGTCCGATTTACAGGCGGCCTATCTGTGGGCGCAGCTGGAAGCGGCGGAGCGGATTAACCAGCAGCGTCTGGCGCTGTGGCAGAACTACTACGACGCCCTGCTGCCGCTGGCGCGCGCCGGGCGTATCGATCTGCCCATCGTGCCTGCCGACTGTGGGCAAAATGCGCATATGTTCTATATCAAGCTGCGCGATATTGACGATCGCAGCAAGCTGATCGCCTGGCTGAAAGAGGCCGAAATTCTGGCGGTATTCCACTATATCCCGCTGCACAGCTGCCCGGCAGGGGAGAACTTCGGCGAGTTCCACGGGACGGATCGCTACACGACCCAGGAGAGCGAACGCCTGCTGCGCCTGCCGTTATTCTACAATTTGTCGAACGTTAACCAGCGCACGGTGATTAACTCGCTGCTGAGCTATTTCTCCTGATATGTCGCTGGCAAAAGCGTCTCTGTGGACTGCGGCGTCCACGCTGGTCAAAATCGGCGCCGGTCTGCTGGTGGTAAAACTGCTTGCCGTGTCGTTCGGCCCGGCTGGCGTGGGGCAGGCGGGTAACTTCCGCCAGCTGGTGACCGTGCTTGGCGTGCTGGCGGGGGCCGGGATATTCAACGGCGTCACGAAGCTGGTGGCGCAGCATCATGACGATCGCCGGCAGTTGAACAACGTCGTTGGCACCGCTTCAGCAATGGTACTCGGTTTCTCCACCCTGCTGGCGCTGATCTTCCTGGTGGCGGCCGCGCCAATAAGCCAGGGGCTATTCGGTCATCAACATTACCAGAATCTGGTACGGCTGGTGGCGCTGGTGCAGATGGGGATTGCCTGGGCGAATTTCCTGTTAGCGCTGATGAAAGGCTTTCGCGATGCGGCGGGTAATGCGTTGTCGCTTATCGCCGGGAGCCTGATTGGCGTGGCGGCGTACTATACCTGCTACCGTTTTGGCGGTTATCAGGGCGCATTGCTGGGGCTGGCGCTGGTGCCGGCGCTGGTGGTGGTGCCGGCGGCTATCGTACTGTGGCGTCGCGGCAATATTCCGCTAAGCGCGCTGCGCCCGCGCTGGGACAACGGCCTGGCGGGGCAGCTGTCGAAATTTACCCTGATGGCGCTGATTACCTCGGTGACGCTGCCGGTCGCCTACGTGATGATGCGTAACCTGCTGGCGGTCCACTATGGCTGGGACGCGGTGGGGATCTGGCAAGGGGTGAGCAGCATCTCCGACGCCTACTTGCAGTTTATTACCGCGTCATTTAGCGTTTATCTTTTACCAACGCTGTCCCGTCTGACGGCGAAAGCCGATATCACCCGCGAGATTGGTAAATCGTTAAAATTTGTCCTCCCGGCGGTGGCGGCAGCGAGCTTAACGGTGTGGCTGCTGCGTGATTTCGCTATCTGGCTACTTTTTTCCGACCGCTTTACGGCGATGCGCGATCTGTTTGCCTGGCAGCTGGTGGGCGATGTATTAAAGGTCGGGGCTTATGTTTATGGCTATCTGGTGATCGCCAAAGCCTCGCTGCGTTTTTATATTCTGACGGAAATCAGCCAGTTCACGCTGTTGACCGCATTCTCGCACTGGCTTATCCCGGCGCACGGCGCAATCGGCGCGGCGCAGGCGTATATGGCTACCTATATTGTTTATTTCGCCCTCTGCAGCGGCGTGTTTTTACTTTGGCGTAAACGGGCATGACAGCACTGATACATGTACTGGGATCGGATATCCCGCACCACAACCAGACCGTGCTGCGGTTCTTTAATGATGAGCTGGCCGTGGATGACGAACAGGCTCGCCTGTTTATGGTCGTCGGTGATGCGACAGAAATTTGCGCCGCTTATCCCGCACTCTCCATTCGCTGCTATCCGGGGAAAAAGTTGCTGGCAAAGGCGGTTATCGCGCTGGCAAAGGCGAACCGGCAGCAGCGCTTTTTCTTTCACGGCCAGTTTAATACTGGCCTGTGGCTGGCGTTGCTCAGCGGCGGGATCCGCCCGGCGCAGTTTAACTGGCATATCTGGGGAGCGGATCTGTACGAGAACTCCGCCAGCCTGAAGTTTCGCCTGTTTTATCCCCTGCGGCGCCTGGCGCAGGGCCGGGTAGGTCGCGTGTTTGCGACCCGGGGCGATCTGAGCTGGTTCGCCACCCGCCATTCTGGCGTAGCGGGAGAGCTACTCTACTTTCCGACCCGCATGGATCCGGCGCTGAATTCGCTCGCCGATAGCGCGCCGCGCGGCGACACGCTGACTATCCTGGTGGGTAATTCCGGCGACCGTAGCAACGAGCATATTGCGGCGCTGCGTGCGATTCGGCAGCAGTTTGGCGATACGGTTAACGTTGTCGTGCCTATGGGTTATCCGGCAAATAATGGCGACTACATCAACGAAGTCCGCGCGGCCGGCACGGCGCTGTTCAGCCCGCAGCATTTCCAGGTATTGAGCGACAAGCTGGCGTTTGATGACTACCTTGCCCTGCTGCGCCGCTGCGATCTTGGCTACTTCCTTTTTGCTCGCCAGCAGGGTATCGGCACGCTGTGCCTGCTGATTCAGGCGGGGATCCCCTGCGTGCTGAACCGGGAGAATCCCTTCTGGCAGGATATGTCGGAGCAGCATATTCCGGTACTCTTTACCAGCGATGCGCTGGACGTGAGCGTTGTGCGTGAAGCGCAGCGCCAGCTGGCCGGCGTGGATAAAAATCAAATCGCCTTTTTCCGGCCGAATTACCTGACGGGCTGGCGACGAGCGTTGCGAATTGCTGCGGGGGTGGACGCATGACATTAATGCAATTTAGCGGGCTGCTGCTGGTCTGGCTGCTGTCGACGCTCTTTATCGCCACCGCCACGTACTTTGAATTTCGTCGCGTACGCTTCAACTTCAACGTCTTTTTCTCGCTGCTGTATCTGCTGACATTTTTCTTTGGCTTCCCGCTGACCAGTATTCTGGTGTTCCGCTTTGACGTCGCGGTCGCCCCGCCGGAAATTCTGCTGCAAACCCTGCTGGTTTCCGTCTGCTTTTATGCGGTTTATTACGTGACTTATAAAACGCGGCTACGGTCGGCGACGCACGGTCATCCGCATCGTCAGCTGTTTACGATGAATCGCGTGGAGACCCACCTCACCTGGGGTATTTTGCTGGGGCTGGCGCTGCTTTGCGTCGGCATCTTCTTTGCGCATAACGGCTTCCTGTTATTCAAGCTCAACTCCTATAGCCAGATCTTCTCCAGCGAAGTCTCCGGCGTGGCGCTAAAGCGCTTCTTCTACTTTTTTATCCCGGCAATGCTGGTGGTCTATTTTCTGCGTCAGGATTATAAAGCGTGGATATTCTTCCTTGTCAGCACCGTCGCCTTTGGCCTGCTGACCTACGCCATCGTTGGCGGCACCCGGGCGAATATCATCATCGCGTTTGCCATCTTCCTGTTTATCGGCATCATTCGCGGCTGGATCAGCCTGTGGATGCTGGCGGCGGCGGGCGTGCTGGGCATCGTCGGTATGTTCTGGCTGGCCCTCAAGCGCTATGGCATGAACGTCAGCGGCGATGAGGCGTTTTATACTTTCCTCTATCTGACCCGTGACACCTTCTCGCCGTGGGAGAATCTGGCCCTGTTGCTGCAAAATTACGACAAGATTGAGTTCCAGGGGCTGGCGCCAATCATCCGGGATTTTTACGTCTTTATCCCCAGCTGGTTGTGGCACGGTCGTCCGACAATGGTGCTTAATACCGCGAACTATTTCACCTGGGAAGTATTGAATAATCATTCTGGTCTGGCGATTTCGCCGACCCTGATTGGCTCGCTGGTGGTGATGGGCGGCGTCTGGTTCGTCCCGCTGGGCGCGGTGGCGGTTGGGCTGATTATTAAATGGTTTGACTGGCTGTACGAGCTTGGCAACCGGGAAACGAACCGCTATAAAGCAGCGATTCTGCACAGTTTCTGTTTTGGCGCTATCTTCAACATGATCGTGCTGGCGCGTGAAGGGCTGGATTCATTTGGCTCTCGCGTGGTTTTTTTCCTCGTTATCTTTGGGATCTGCCTGCTGGCGGCAAAACTGCTGTACTGGTTCCTGGATAGCGTGGGGCTGATTCACCGGCGGGCCAAACCGCTGACGCAACCTCAAGTCTGATAAGGGTGTACATGACTGAGACCACATCCGCGCCGTTGTACCTGCTGAGAGGGCTACAACTCATTGGTTGGCGCGATATGCAACACGCTCTGGATTATCTGTACGCCGATGGTGAGATCCGCACGGGAACGCTGGTGGCGATTAATGCAGAGAAGATGCTGGCGGTAGAAGACAGCCCCGAGGTCCGGGCGCTGATTGAAGCGGCAGAATTCAAATACGCTGATGGCATCAGCGTAGTACGTTCACTACGTAAAAAATACCCTCAGGCTCAGGTGTCGCGCGTTGCTGGCGCCGATTTATGGGAAGCCCTGATGGCGCGCGCAGGCGTTCAGGGAACGCCGGTATTTTTGATCGGCGGCAAGCCTGAGGTGCTGGCGCAGACGGAGCAGCAGCTTCGCCAGCGCTGGAACGTGAATATCGTTGGGAGCCAGGATGGCTATTTTGCCGCTGACCAGCGTCAGGCGCTATTTGAACGTATCCGCGATAGCGGGGCGAAGATCGTCACGGTGGCGATGGGCTCGCCGCGTCAGGAGATCCTGATGCGCGACTGTCGGGACGTTTATCCGCAGGCGCTGTATATGGGCGTGGGTGGCACCTACGATGTTTTTACCGGCCACGTTCAGCGGGCGCCGAAGTTCTGGCAGGACCTGGGTCTGGAGTGGTTCTATCGCCTGGTTTCGCAGCCGAGCCGCATAAAAAGGCAGGCGCGCCTGCTGCGCTATTTACGCTGGCATTACACCGATAAGCTGTGACATTCCACTGCAAGCGGGCGGGTTTACCTGGGTATTCTGTGTAATGTTTTCACTTGCCTGATACTTTATTTGCCATTTCCCTCAAATTCATTAACCATTCGCATGCTTAAAACGCGACGGTCAGTTTACCGTCGCGCAGGCAGGGCTATTCATTCAATAAAAATAACCGGCATAGACACATCCCTGTTGGGATGCGCTTAAACCCGGAGCAGGGCAAACACAAGAGGCTATATGACTGAGAAAAAAGCGGAACTTCAGCGGGGACTGGAGGCGCGGCACATTGAGCTAATCGCTCTTGGTGGGACAATTGGTGTCGGGTTATTTATGGGCGCGGCCAGTACGCTGAAGTGGGCCGGACCTTCGGTTCTGCTGGCGTATATTATCGCCGGGCTCTTTGTCTTCTTTATTATGCGTTCGATGGGCGAAATGCTGTTCCTCGAACCGGTAACCGGATCGTTCGCCGTTTACGCCCACCGCTATATGAGCCCGTTTTTCGGCTATCTCACCGCATGGTCCTACTGGTTTATGTGGATGGCGGTCGGGATATCGGAAATTACGGCTATCGGGGTCTATGTCCAGTTCTGGTTCCCGGATATGGCGCAGTGGATTCCGGCGCTGATTGCCGTCGGGCTGGTGGCGCTGGCGAACCTCGCGGCGGTACGGCTGTACGGCGAAATTGAATTCTGGTTTGCCATGATTAAGGTCACCACCATTATTGTGATGATCGTGGTGGGGCTGGGCGTTATTTTCTTTGGCTTTGGCAACGGCGGGCACGCCATTGGCTTTGGCAATCTGACCGAGCACGGTGGCTTCTTCGCCGGCGGCTGGAAGGGCTTCCTGACGGCGTTGTGCATCGTGGTCGCGTCTTATCAGGGCGTCGAGCTTATCGGGATTACCGCCGGTGAAGCGAAGAACCCGCAGGTTACGCTGCGTAGCGCGGTTGGCAAGGTGCTGTGGCGAATCCTGATTTTCTATGTAGGGGCGATTTTTGTGATCGTCACTATTTTCCCGTGGGATCAAATTGGCTCCAACGGCAGTCCGTTCGTACTGACCTTTGCCAAAATCGGCATCACCGCGGCGGCGGGCATTATCAACTTTGTGGTGCTCACGGCGGCGCTTTCCGGCTGTAACAGCGGCATGTACAGCTGTGGACGCATGCTCTACGCGCTGGCAAAAAACCGTCAGCTGCCCGCGGCCATCGCCAAAGTCTCGCGCAACGGCGTGCCGTCAGCGGGCGTGGCGCTGTCGATCCTGATTCTGCTGGTCGGCTCGTGCCTGAACTACATTATCCCTAATCCACAGCGCGTTTTCGTCTACGTCTACAGCGCCAGCGTGCTGCCGGGGATGGTGCCGTGGTTCGTGATTCTGATTAGCCAGCTGCGTTTTCGTCTCGTGCATAAAGAAGCGATGGCCAGCCATCCGTTTCGCTCGCTGCTGTTCCCGTGGGCGAACTATTTGACCATGGCGTTCCTGATTTGCGTGCTGATAGGGATGGGATTTAACGAAGATACGCGTATGTCGCTCTTTGTCGGAATGATTTTCCTCGCCGCCGTGACGCTTATTTATAAGATATTTGGCCTTGGCCGACGTGGAAATGTTGATAATGTGGCGTAATAAGCAACAAAACGCACAAAGCATGAGCAAACAATAATTTTCTTTAAAAAGGCACTAGACAGCGGGGTAGGAAGTCCGTATTATCCGACCCCGCAACGGCGCTAAGCGCCCGTAGCTCAGCTGGATAGAGCGCTGCCCTCCGGAGGCAGAGGTCTCAGGTTCGAATCCTGTCGGGCGCACCATTTACCCGGTGCTGGAGCTGCGGTGGTTTCAATACCGCGTAAAAGATTTGCAGTGGTGGCTATAGCTCAGTTGGTAGAGCCCTGGATTGTGATTCCAGTTGTCGTGGGTTCGAATCCCATTAGCCACCCCATTATTTAGAAAGTTGTGATATTGCGAAGGTGGCGGAATTGGTAGACGCGCTAGCTTCAGGTGTTAGTGTCTTACGGACGTGGGGGTTCAAGTCCCCCCCCTCGCACCAATATTCTTACTCTTCCGTTTTATCCCATCAGCTTCAAATTCATTATTACCAGCATTATCCCACTGACCAGCGCCACGCATGATGGCAGCAGAACAAAGTGCCTTAGTTGACGGTGCCAAATCATCACCGCTGACATGAGCATTCCCAGCGTCAACAATCCGCGCCAGGCATCTACCGACAAATCGGCAAACCCGAGGACGGCAATCAGTACGCCAGGGATCAACACGCCCCATCCACTCCCTAAAGTCCGCTGCAACATGTTTTCGCCTCTCACAACGATAATGATAACCAATATCATATGATAATCTTTATCATTTGTCATCCGGGAAAAATAGCGCGTCCTTATTCTTTACGTTTGTGGTAATGACATACATTCATGAAGGTGATAAATTAAGCGGCAAAAAATAATATATTAAATTATCTGATTATTTCGTAAAAACCTTATTTTGCGCACTGTTTTTTATTATTCACTTCAAACTAACATCACATTGAATTTTAACGATTAATAATGACAACTCCGACATGACTGCACAATCCTGGCGCTCCCATTACGAGCAGAAATATCAGTATTCCTTACGGCTATTTTTACTGCTTAATTTAGTTTCATCCGTCTTATCCCTTGTCAGCCCGCTCTTTACCGTCATCACTTTTACATTACCCTGTTTTCTGATAGTTGCCTGCAGCACGGTCCTGCTGCTATGGCACTGTAAATTCTCTCAGCACAAAATAAATATTCCGGTTATTTCTCTGCTATTTGGCCTGCTTTGGGCGTGGCACGTTGCGCTAAAAGCAATAGTGATGGGGCCGCCGCATTTTAACTACCTGGTGATCGCCTTATTAAGCGTGTTATTTATTGGCACCATTGCTTTTTCCAGCAATATCATTGGCTTTACTTTGCACTCTTTACCCACATACCTCATCTGCCTGATTCTTGGCGGAGGAGAACAATGGCTGCGCATGTCCTGGTGCTTTCTGTTGCCTATTGCCGGTATCACCCTGCAAAGCCTTATTCAGAAACGCAGCGATGTATTCACTCAGGGACTCATGGATAAGCTGCTGAAGGAGCGCAATACCCTTAACGATCTCAGTATGTTGGACCCGCTTACCGGTTTGTATAATCGCCGGGGCTTACAAAACCGGCTGGACACCATTCTTTCTCTCGACAGCGCCGGGCATTACGTTCTGCTGCTGGACATTGATCATTTCAAAGCCTACAACGACCACTACGGGCATATGATGGGCGACCAGGCATTGATTCAGGTCTCCGCCGCCATTCGTAACGCCGTGCGCTCGCGCGACATCGTTGCCCGCTTTGGCGGCGAGGAGTTTATGGTGCTGTTGACCAGCAGCAGTGCGGAGAACGCCCTTCAGGCCGCAGAGCGAATCCGCCAGCGGGTCTACGATCTGAAAATCCCGCATATGTTTAATGAAAGCGTCGCCACCAACGTGACCATCAGTATCGGCATGACGCCGCTGGTGGATGCGGATATCGACAGCGCGCTGAAACGGGCGGACAACGCGCTCTACGAAGCCAAAAATATGGGACGTAACATTATTCTCGCCAGCTAGGCCTTTACCGCGCGGCAGGCGTCGCCGCGCGGACAAATCTCTTGCCAAGCCGGTGTCGCGGCATTAGTATCAGAAATCATTATCATTTAGATTTGTATCTTGCACCCGATGGCTTACCGTTCACTCGCATTCAACAATGAGATCATCTGGCGGGCTCCGCTCCCTTCGGCTGAGCGTGAACTGGCGAACGCAATACGGGACAACATTACCGCGTTACGTCCGCATTTGCTGGATTTTATCCGTCTGAATGAAGAAGCCCCTCATCATGCCCTCACCCTGGCTGAGTGGTCGCAGCCTGCGACGCTGAGTTCGTTAATCGCGACCTGGTCTGACCATATTTATCGTAACCAGCCCGGGCAAGCCCGTGAGCAAAAACCGCTGCTATCCCTCTGGGCACAATGGTACATCGGTTTACTGGTGCCCCCTTTAATGCTGGCGCTGTTGAGTGAAGAACGCGCCGTTAGCCTGGCGCCGCAGCATTTTCGCGTCGAGTTTCATGAAACAGGCCGTGCCGCCTGTTTCTGGATCGATATCCATTCAGCAGGTACTTCCCCGGCAGAATCCGCGCAGTCCCGGATGGAAAAGCTGGTCACTACCGCTTTGCAACCCGTGGTACAGGCGCTTGAAGCCACTGGCGATATCAATGGCAAACTTATCTGGAGCAATACGGGTTATTTGATTAACTGGTATCTCGGGGAAATGAGAACCCTGGTCGGAGATGAAAAAGTGGCCGCGCTGCGTCAGCTCTTCTTCTTCAACAAACAGCTATCAGGCGGTGAGGATAACCCGCTGTGGCGTACGGTGGTTTTACGTGAAGGGCAGCTCGTGCGCCGTACCTGCTGCCAGCGCTATCGCCTGCCGGACGTACAGCAGTGCGGGGACTGTACGCTGAAATAATCGATGGTGAAAACAAACGGGCGGCTATTCAGCCGCCCGTTTGTTTTTATGCCGTCTGCTGGGTCTCTTCCGCCATGCGCTGCGCCTCTTCAGCCTCCTGCGCGAGCAGCTGTTTCTCGTAAACCTTGAAGAATGGGAAGTAGATAATCGCCGAAACGCAGGCCAGGACAACCACCAGAATCGCCGCCCGGAAATCCCACCCCAGCGCCCACGCGCCGCCAATCGGCGCCGGAGCAGTCCACGGAACAACCGAAATCACCCGGCCGATAAGATCCAGCTTCATTGCCGCCCAGGCCAGTACGGCATTAACCATCGGCGCCAGCAGGAAGGGAATAAAGAACACCGGGTTCATCACGATAGGGGTGCCAAAAATAACCGGCTCGTTGATGTTAAACAGGCTTGGCACCACGCTCAGACGGCCAATCGAACGCAGATGCGCGGAGCGGCTGCGCAGATAGCAGAATACCAGCCCCATCGTCGCCCCTGAACCGCCAATCACAATAAAGAATGTCCAGAACGCTTCCATAAAGATATGCGGCAGCGGAGCCCCCTGAGCCAGGGCCTGCTGGTTCATGCCGAGGTTAGTGAGCCAGAACATTTGCAGCATGCCGGAAACAATGGCCGCACCGTGGATCCCCGCAAACCACAGCAGGTGGCCCACCAGGACCGCCAGTAAAATTGCGGGTAAGGAGTCCGCGGCGGAAACCAGCGGCTTAAAGATAGCCATAATCGCCTGAGGGATCAGCATATCAAAATGATGCTGAATAAGCAGGCTCAGGGGATACAGCGTCAGGACGACAACCAGTACCGGGATCAGCAGATCAAACGAGTTTTTGATCATCGGCGGCACCTGATCCGGCAGGCGAATACCAATATTATGCGCCTTCAGGAAGCGCATCATTTCAACGCAGTAGACCGCCACCAGAATCGCCGTAAATATCCCGGTTCCTCCCAGGCTATCTACCGGCAGGTTGCCGTTCGTTTTTGGCGCCGCCACCAGCAGGAAGGCCATGATCGACAGCATGGCGCACATAAAGGGGTCGAGCTGATTGGTTTTTTCGTAATGCTTGCCGAGGTTATAGGCGATCGCGGCGCAAATGTAGATCGACATAATGCCCATCGTCATATCAAACGGCGTCAGAATTCGCCCTTCAAACTCTTTTGCCAGATCCAGCCAGGCGCGGGCAAATCCCCATGTGGTATCCGGTGAAAACGGCGGATAAGCGAATACCAGTAGAAAAGAGCCGACAATCATAAACGGCATGGCGGAGATAAAACCGTCGCGGATTGCCATAACGTGGCGCTGAGACGAGATGCGTCCGGCGACAGGGCTGATGTAATTTTCTACGAAGCGAAATATCAGATTAAATGCAGCATGGTTAGCAGACATAGCAGCCCTCCTGACAGGCTAGATGAAAAGGCCCAACAACGATTATCTTGCCGTTATGATGAACCCGCTTCGGCGAAGGGGTTACCCAATCGGATAACCTGCTTGCCCGACTGCTCAACCAGGTTCGATTCATCTTCGGCTCTTTGTTATAGGTGACGCTGGGAAGTTACCTTGTCAGTATTCCTGTCTCCGTGAATAACCGCAACCGGTTACAGTAACCGGTTGCGGCGAATGTGAAGGAGATCCAGAAATTAAAAAGAATCTTGATTCTCTACCATGGATATTTACACTTTGCGAAGCTTGTGACAGATTTTTAACAAGCCTTAATCAGGAGATTCCAATGAGTCTGCAGTCCGTGCGGCAGTTTTTTACTGACCACGCCCCCGATATCGAAATCATCGAACTTACTCAGAGCACGGCCACGGTAGCGTTAGCCGCTGCGGCGCATAACGTTGAACCCGGGCAAATCGCCAAGACCCTGTCTTTAAAAATAAAAGAAAGGGTTGTTCTCGTTGTCGCGAAAGGCGATGCACGCCTGGATAATAAAAAGCTAAAGGAAGCCTTTGGCGCCAAAGCGCGCATGCTAACCAGCGATGAGGTTATTACGCTGACGGGACATCCCATTGGCGGCGTCTGCCCATTTGGTCTGGAAGTTCCGCTGGCTGTGTACTGCGATATCTCACTGAGGCAGTACCCGGAAGTGCTGCCAGCAGCAGGTTCAATATATAGCGCCGTTCGCATTTCACCCGAGCGGCTGGCGCAGTTGACTGATGCTAAATGGATTGACGTTTGTCTGTAACAAACCATTGACGCTACTGAGCAAGGCGCATCACCGTGGCATCATCATTATTCGCCGACAGGCGCATGAGTATGTCTGCCGCGCTCAGTAGCCCCATATCAGAACTGACGCCGAGCTTGGTCATGGCGTTAAACTTATGGGCCCGAATCGTTTTGATATTTCGTTCCAGCTGCGTCGCTATTTCCGGCAACGAGTAGCCATAAGACATATATCGCAGGATGGTATGTTCCGTTGGGCTCAAAAGTTGGCTATAGATACTCTGCTTTTGGCTTAACGAGCTCTCATTCGCCGGATAGCTACGATCGAGAAGCTGAAGCAAGCACTCCTGCAGCTGTAGCCGACAGGCCGATTTATTCAAAATACCGTGTAAGCGAGAAGGCGTCAGATGACTAACCAAACGCATTTCCGCTTCATCATTGGCTAAGATAATTCTTTGCGTATCGGGACAATAACGCGCGATCTCATGGAGAAAAAGTAAGCTTTCAAGTCGGGATCTGCGGTTACCTGAAAGTGAAAAAATAATCGCAGAAAAATCTTTAGCCTGAAACTCCCGTTTTAATACCATCGTATCTTTAAAGAACTGAATACGATAATTCTTACCACTTTCATTAATAAATATGTGGCGAAGCGCCACTTCTGTCATCGCACATTTCTCTACGATAGCGACATATCTTGTTGTGAGGTCTTTTTCCATTCTGTTTGATCTCCATAGGCTGAATAAATATTCAGCTCCTTCATTCCCTGTGCACTATTAATCCAGGCATACATCTCAGCATTACTACGCAGAGATAAGCGGCGCATAGCACTATTTTTCTGCGCACTTATGGTTTTATTGCTCTTCTTCAATAAAGCAGCAATTTGATTGATTCCCCATCCTTTTGCGAGAAGCCTCAACACTTTACGCTCAGAAAGAGTCAGAATAACCAGATTTTGCGGTTCTTCATCGATGCGTTCTACCTCAGGAGAGAACAACGTCTGGCTAATCCGTTCAGCGGCAAGCCCTCCCGCGCGCACAACCTCAATGAGACGTTTTACCGGCTCACTGTCCGAAATTAATGTACTTTCAGGACGCATTAATAATTGAACAGCTAACGGAAAACAGGCGTTTCCTACCATAAAGACCCAGTGTATATCCCTGTATTGAGTCATTAAAGAGTAGTAATGTTCGCAAATATTTCTTGGATGCTCTATTTCACCGGACAGATCTGCAATGACTAACACCGCACGACGCAGCTGCAGCAGGGTTAGCTCATCCTGAGAACGACAAAAACTCAATTCATAATCAGGGAGATGCTCCCCAACGATGGCTTTTAAGCCGGACTGCATAACCGGTATTCTGCTGATAATAATGCCGAACTTACCTTGTCCTGGTAACATAAACCCTCCGCTTCCTGTCGAAGACTCACCGCCGGCGGAAAAACAATCGGATGCATAATTTAATAGTCATCGTAATTATTTAGCCCAAATGAATCTTTATCATCCCTGGCGGGTGCGCGATATCGCACCCTAAAGCCAACTTAATAATGAGGAGTAACATATTGCTGTTATCCATACCAATGATTAACATTAACACAGGTAGTTGTCATCAATAAATTAGAAATGGTTAACATCGTCGTTAGATACGCTAACTTAAGATATATTAAATAAAAATTTATTTATTTTATTTTTTTCCTAAATACTTTTGGTGATTCACCGCTATAGCGGCGAAAGAAGCGAGAAAAATAGGCCGCATCAGTAAAGCCTAAGTAATCAGAAAGTTGAGCGATAGTCATGCTGGTGTACTGCAGGTTGCGACGCGCCTCAAGCATTAACCTTTGATGTAAAACCCCCAGTGCGCTGCAGCCATAAAATTCATGACACAAATAATTCAAATGAGTCGCAGACACCCCCACCTCCCTGGCATACCCGGCTAATGGCATATGTTCACGATAGTGGCTTTCGATAAGACGCGAGAAATGACGGATGACGCTCCGCTTACGTTCCGCTTTGTCCTCCGTTATGAGCTGTGGTTGATATTGCCGATTCAGCCAGACCAACAGCGCTCCCAGCAGTGAATGCAGCATCATTTCGCGCGCATCGTAATCTTCGCGGTATTCCTCTTGCAAAGCGGTAAACAGCGCCCGGATATGGCCCCGGGAGGTCTTCACAGGCACGCAACGCGGGTGGCCAAGAACATCCAGCTGACTGCCAAACTGATTTTCAAGGCTTCCGAGCAGCGGCAACGCCAACGACAAAACGTAGCCCTCCGTACCCGGCGAAAAGCGAAATCCATGAATACATAGCGCCGGAACCACCTGAATACAGGACTCCGTCATCACGGTGGTCGCACCTTCGATTTCAATCTCTGCTCGCCCTTTATGCAGATACAGTAGCTGCACCAGCTCTGCGTGCTGATGCACGCGAATATGCCATTCATAAAGATGGCTGCGCTGGAGTATGGACTCACAGTGCAGAAGATCGGGCGTTGGCCAGCCCTGATCTTCGCCATACAGTTTGAAAACGGGAATGGTACTCGCTGCCTGCATCACGACTCCAGAGCCTTTTCTATTACACCACGCGTTCCATCGGCAGACCCACATAGTTTTCAGCGATAGTGGTTAACCCGGCGCGTGATTCAAGATAGTAGCGACGGTCCGCCGCCTGCATTTTTCTGTCGAACTCGCTTTGTTGCGGAAAATCATGCAGCAGACGCGTCATAAACCAGCTGAATCGCTCACCTTTCCACACCCGATCCAGCGCCAAACGCGAGTAGCTGGCTAAGAGATCAGTACGGCCATGGTGATAATACTCACGCAGGATCCGCCAAAGATAGTTCACATCGGACGCCGCGAGATTCAGCCCCTTCGCCCCGGTAGGCGGTACGATATGCGCCGCATCCCCCAGCAGAAATAGCCTCCCGTACTGCATCGGCTCCACTACATAGCTGCGCAGCGGCGCGATACTCTTCTCAAGCGAGTGACCGGTTACTAACTTATTGGTCAACTCTTCAGGGAGACGCCGCTTGAGCTCAGTCCAGAAGCGCTCATCAGACCACTCCTCCACCTTTTCGCTAAGCGGTACCTGCAGATAATAGCGGCTTCGAGTTAGTGAGCGCTGACTACAGAGCACAAACCCGCGTTCGTGATGGGCGTAAATCAGCTCCGGGTGCACCGGTGGCGTATCGGCCAGCAGCCCGAGCCAGCCAAACGGCCAGACGCTCTCGTACTCTTTCAGCACCCCTGCCGGGATGCTCTGGCGGGACACCCCGTGAAAGCCGTCGCAGCCGGCGATAAAGTCGCACTCAAGGCGGCAGTTTTCGCCATTGCTGATAAAAGAGACCGACGGTCGATCGCTTTTTGCCTCATTAATGGTGACATCGCTGACGCCATAAATCGTCGCTGCCTTGCATGCCTCCCGCGCCGCCATCAAATCCCGCGTCACTTCTGTCTGGCCATACACCATCACGCTTTTGCCTGCCGTCAGTTCCGTTAGCGGAACCGGGACGCGCTTGCCCTCAAACAAAAATTCGACGCCGTGATGGACCAGCCCTTCCGCATCCATTCGCCGGGCCGCCCCGGCTTCGCGCAGCAGTTCTACCGTTCCGCTCTCCAGAATTCCCGCGCGGATCCTCCCCAGTACATACTCAGGCGTCTGTCGCTCAAGGATGACGGTCTGAATCCCGGCGTGATGTAATAACTGTCCCAGCAGAAGTCCCGACGGGCCCGCTCCGATAATCGCCACCTGTGTTTTCATCGCATCGCCTCAGCATGGTTAATTATTTGTTTGTTTTTTGTTTATTAAAAGTTTGAATTTGCATTTTTGATAACTCTGATGGGAAAAAGAAGGGAGAAACGGGTGCAAAAATTGGACTTTTCACCAATCTTGCGGAAGTGTGGCAGAGTTCAAATTTCAGGGTTCCCGTAGAGCGGGTGGTTTTTTACACATTGTTTGATCCTGACCGCTCAGCTAAAACAAGACTTCAGGTAAAAGTATCGCCAGACACTACGGCAACGGGCATCATGGACAGCAGGTATTTATGCAAGCAGATCGGGCAACTCAGCGCGCTATCACGCGATTGTGTATTCAGTGTGGTCTTTTCTTATTACAACACGGCGCGGAAAGCGCGCTGGTTGAGGAGCTCTCAACCCGTCTGGGTCTGGCCTTAGGGATGGATAGCGTGGAAAGCGCCATCTCTTCGAATGCGATTGTTCTCACCACTATTAAAGACGGGGAGTGTCTGACCTCAACGCGAAAAAACACCGATCGCGGCATCAACATGCACGTCGTCACGGAGGTTCAGCATATTGTGATTATGGCAGAGCATAAGCTGCTGGATTATAAGGATGTCGAAAAGCGATTCGCGCAAATCAAGCCGCTGCGCTATCCGCGCTGGCTGCTGGTTTTCATGGTCGGCCTCTCCTGCGCCTGCTTTTGCAAACTTAACAACGGCGGCTGGGACGGTGCGCTGGTCACCTTCTGCGCCAGTACGGTAGCCATGTATATTCGCCAGGTACTCACCCATCGTTCAATGCATCCGCAAATCAACTTTTGCCTCACCGCCTTCGTCGCAACGACTATCTCCGGGCTGATGCTGCGCCTGCCGGCTTTCGTCAGCACGCCGACGATCGCGATGGCCGCCAGCGTGCTGCTGCTGGTACCCGGTTTTCCGCTGATCAACGCCGTTGCCGACATGTTTAAGGGGCATATCAACACCGGCCTGGCGCGCTGGGCCATTGCCAGCCTGCTGACGCTCGCCACCTGTATCGGCGTGGTGATGGCGATGACGATGTGGGGGCTACGCGGATGGGCATAATTTTCTATCTCTACGAACTGGCGCTGGATATGATGCTGGCAGCCATTCCCGCCGTCGGGTTCGCCATGGTGTTCAACGTCCCGCAGCGGGCGCTGCGCTGGTGCGCGCTGCTGGGCGCTATCGGCCACGGCTCGCGCATGGTCATGATGACGGCGGGTTTTAATATTGAGTGGGCGACGTTTATGGCGGCGCTGCTGGTTGGCAGCATCGGTATCCAGTGGTCTCGCTGGTATCTGGCGCACCCGAAGATTTTTACCGTAGCGGCGGTAATCCCGATGTTCCCCGGCATCTCCGCCTACACCGCGATGATTTCAGCGGTGAAAATCAGCCATTTCGGCTACTCGGAAGAGATGATGATTATGCTGCTGAGCAACTTTCTTAAAGCTTCATCGATCGTTGGCGCATTATCCATTGGCTTGTCTATCCCCGGCCTTTGGCTGTATCGCAAGCGTCCGCGCGTCTAGCTAATCGCGCCGCCGGGTCGCCCGCGGCGCTCCTTCCTGAGCGACCTCTATGCTACTATGTGTGCAGCTACCCCTCTCTTTTTAGTTGTTCAGAGTTGAGATTGATTTATGTCTTCACGAATATTAACTACCGATTTTAGCGGTCTGGATGACTTCATGCAGGATCACGCAGCGGTACTGGCAAAATCGGCCAGCGGCGCCGTCGCCGTATTTGCCAACAACGCCCCCGCATTCTATGCGCTGACGCCGGAGCGTCTGGCGCAGCTGCTGGAGCTGGAAGCAAAACTCGCGCGTCCTAACAGCGATATTGCGCTGGACGCGCAGTTTTTTGACGAGCCGACGGCGACCCCGGTTGCGGTTCCGATGGGGAAATTTCCGATGTACGCCGATTGGCAGCCGGATGCGGATTTTCAGCGCCTGGCCGCGCTGTGGGGTATCGCCCTGAGCCAGCCCGTTACGCCGGAAGAGCTAGCGGCATTTGTCGCTTACTGGCAGGCGGAAGGTAAAGTCTTTCATCATGTCCAGTGGCAGCAGAAGCTGGCGCGCAGCGTACAGATTGGCCGTGCCAGCAACGGCGGCCAGCCGCGCCGGGACGTCAACGCGATTAGCGAACCTGATAATCACATTCCACGAGGATTCCGAGGATGAGCATGAAAAATGTCGGCGATTTAATGAAGCGCCTGCAAAAGATGATGCCAGCCCATGTCGAACCCGCGTTTAAGACAGGTGAGGAGCTGCTGGCATGGCAAAAAGAACAGGGCAAGCTGCGTTCTGAGGCGCTGGAACGCGAAAACCGGGCCATGAAAATGCAGCGAACCTTTAACCGCTCCGGCATCCGCCCGCTGCATCAGAACTGCTCGCTGGATAACTACCGGGTGGAGTGTGAAGGCCAGATGATTGCGCTGTCCCGGGCGCGCCAGTACGTCGAGGAGTTCGACGGCAATATCGCCAGCTTTATCTTCTCCGGCAAACCGGGCACCGGAAAAAACCACCTCGCCGCCGCTATCTGCAACGAACTGCTGCTTCGGGGTAAGTCGGTGTTGATTATCACCGTCGCCGATATCATGTCAGCGATGAAAGATACCTTCGGCAACCGGGAAACCAGCGAAGAGCAGCTTCTCACCGACCTGAGCAAGGTGGACCTGCTGGTTATTGACGAAATCGGCATGCAAACGGAATCACGCTACGAAAAAGTGATTATTAACCAGATCGTCGATCGCCGCTCTTCGTCAAAGCGCCCTACAGGTATGTTAACCAACAGCACCATGGACGAGATGAACAAGCTGCTCGGCGAGCGCGTGATGGACCGGATGCGGCTGGGCAATAGCCTGTGGGTTAACTTCAACTGGGACAGCTACCGCGATCGCGTAACCGGAAAAGAGTATTAAGATATTTCTGAACCCCGCCGGCGTTATAATCAGGGGATTATTCAGTCACGGCGAAGAGTACGTCTATGAAATCTGCAAAAACGTTGTTCCGCACGGCAATGGTGGCCGGCGCTTTATTGACCTTTGGCGCGCACGCCACCTCCTGGCAGGATTCGCTCTCCAGCGCCGCTAACCAGCTCAGCAGTCAGAGCGGAAGCCAGCAAAGCGGCGGTATGTCCCTCTCTTCGCTGACCGGTTTGCTCAACGGCGGCAGCCAGTCGTTGACTTCCAGCAGCATGAATAATGCCGCCGGGATTATGTCTTACTGCGCGAAACAGAAGCTGGCTTCGGTTACCAATACCGAAAACGTTAAAAATCAGGTTCTGGATAAGCTGGGTCTCAGCACGCCGGAAAAACAAAAACAGGACACCAGCTATCTTGAGGGCCTTCAGGGCTTGCTGACCAGTAAAGACGGCCAGCAGCTGAATCTGAACACCCTTGGCAGCAGCCCGCTGGCGGAAAAAGTGAAAACCAAAGCCTGCGATCTGGTCTTAAAACAGGGCGTGAGCTTCCTCTCCTGATTTTATCCTCTTAATGCCGCGTTTGGCGCGTTACCCTGGCCTGCGCGGCGGCAACGTCTGTTTTTTAACATCTTTCCCCCAAATCCCCTGGCTGACTGGATGTGAGGCAGTTCAAAAACGGCGATTTCTAAACCAATTCTGAACCACAGCACAAATTCATGACGATACAATTGCGGCAATATTGCGCTGCAATTACAGTGTAGCGTGAAAAAAGATCTATCTGGCCAGCCGACAGCTGGCGTGAATGAGGATGAGCTGTGTCAGAGTTGTTATCCATCGCCCTGTTTCTTGCTTCGGTGATGATTTACGCATTAAAAGCCGGTCGTAATACCTGGTGGTTCGCCGCCACCCTCACGGTGCTGGGCCTGTTCGTTGTTCTGAATATTACCCTCTACGCCAGCAATTACTTCACCGGCGACGGTATCAATGACGCGGTACTTTATACGTTGACCAACAGCCTGACGGGCGCCGGCGTGGGCAAATATATTCTGCCGGGCGTGGGGCTGGTCGTCGCGCTGGTCGCGGTATTTGGGGCACTCGGCTGGGTGCTCCGCCGTCGCCGGCATCATCCTCATCACTTTGGTTACAGTCTGGTGGCGCTGGTTCTGGCGCTGGCGTCAGTGGATGCCAGCCCCGCCTTCCGCCAGATTAGTGAGTTGGTTAAATCCCAGTCCCGCGATGGCGATCCTGACTTTGTGGCTTACTACAAAGAACCGTCAAAAAGCATCGCCAACCCGAAACTGAACCTGGTGTACATTTACGGCGAAAGCCTTGAGCGCACTTATTTTGATAACGATGCGTTCCCGAACCTGACCCCAGAGCTCGGCAAACTGAAAAGCGAGGGACTGGACTTCAGCAACACCGCCCAGCTCCCCGGTACCGACTACACGATTGCCGGAATGGTCGCCTCCCAGTGCGGGATCCCGCTGTTTGCGCCGTTTGAAGGCAACGCCTCGGCCTCGGTTTCCAGCTTTTTCCCGCAGAATATCTGCCTTGGAGATATCCTGAAAAACTCGGGTTATGAGAACTACTTTGTGCAGGGTGCTAATCTGCGCTTCGCCGGAAAAGACGTTTTCCTTAAATCTCACGGCTTCGATCATCTGTACGGCGCGGAAGAGCTAAAAACCACGGTCGCCGATCCGGCCTATCGTAACGACTGGGGGTTCTACGATGATACGGTTCTTGATGAAACCTGGAAAAAATTCGAAGCGCTTTCGCAGTCAGGAAAACGCTTTTCGCTGTTTGCGCTGACGGTCGACACCCATCATCCGGATGGTTTTATCTCCCGAACCTGCCAGCGTAAAAGCTACGATATGGACGGTAAAAAGAATCTTTCGTTCAGCGCCGTCTCCTGTAGTCAGGAGCATATCGCGGCGTTAATTGAGAAGATTAAAGCTTCGCCGTGGTTCAAAAATACGGTCATCGTAGTGTCATCCGATCACCTGGCAATGAAAAACAGCGCCTGGGACTATCTGAATAAGCAGGATCGCAGCAACCTGTTTTTCGTTCTGCGCGGCGATGAGCCCCGGCAGGATACGCTGGCCATCAAGCGTAATACCATGGATAACGGCGCGACGGTGCTCGATATCCTCGGCGGCGATAACTTTATTGGCCTTGGACGCAGCAGCCTTTCCGGCGAGTCGCTCTCCGCGGTGTTCCTCAATATGAAAGAGAAAGTGCTGGCGTGGAAGCCGGATATCATCCGCCTGTGGAATTTCCCCAAAGAGATGAAGAATTTCACCGTGGATTCACAGAAGAATATGATCTCCTTCTCCGGCAGCCATTTCCGCCTGCCGCTGCTGCTGCGTATCTCCGATAAGCGCGTTGAGCCGCTGCCGGAAAGCGAATACTCCGCACCGCTGCGCTTCCAGCTGGCCGATTTCGCGCCGCGCGATAACTTCGTCTGGGTTGACCGCTGCTACAAGATGGGTCAGCTGTGGTCGCCGGAAGTGGCGCTCTCCACCGACTGGTGCGTCTCGCAGGGCCAGCTGGGAGGCGAACAGAAAGTCCAGCGCGTCGACAAAGCCCAGTGGCAAGGTAAAACCGCGTTCAAAGATACCCTTATCGATATGGAGCGTTATAAAGTCAACGTCGATACGCTGAAGATCGTCGATAACGATATTCGCTATAAAGCCGACAGCTTCCTGTTTAACGTCGCCGGCGCGCCGGAAGAGGTGAAGCAGTTCAGCGGCATCTCCCGACCGGAAACCTGGGGGCGCTGGTCTAATGCCCAGCTCGGCAGTGAAGTAAAAATTGAATACAAAGAGCCGCTGCCGGAGAAATTCGATCTGGTGATTACCGCCAAAGCCTACGGGCCGAATGCCAATAAACCGATTCCGGTACGGGTGGGCAATAGCGAACAAACGCTAACGCTGGCCAATGATGTCACCACCACCACCCTGCATTTCGATAATCCGTCGCGCAGCAGTACATTGACGATTGCGCCGCCGGACCCGCAGTCCACGAACGAGGGCAATATTCTCGGCCACTCTCCGCGTCAGCTGGGCATCGGCATGGTTGAAATCAAAGTGGTGAAAAGCGAAGGATAAGTCATCGTGCCCGGCGGCTTTTTGCGCCGGGCCGTGGTGACGATGGGTGGAAATTAGCCATGCAGCGGCTTTAGCTCATCCGCAGACAGTCCGGTAATCCGCTGTAACGTCTCGATATCTAAACCGTTCTGCAGCATACTGCCGGCAATGCGCAGGGCTTCCCTCCGGCTCCCTTCCTGCTTGAGCTTTTGAGCGATAGACATCAACCTCTCCTCATAGTGTGGCAGACGGCGGGCCAACCGGCGGAGAAACACGCTCGGATCGGCGCTATTGCCGTACTGCAGCATATAATGAAACAGCACTCTTAACTGCCTGCGGTTAGTGTATCCCAGCATCACAAGGGTCGCCAACGACCCCGTAATCCCGCTGAGATCGTGCTGACGAATATGCTTTTGCATCAGCTCCAGCAGAGCGACCCGCCGGAGCTGAACGATTTCATCGTCCGGCATCACCGTTACGTCAATCAGCGGAAACGGGCAGGCGTACAGCGTCCTCGCCGTCTCCGGGTGGCGAAGAAATCGCTTAAAGACCGCATCGTGCGGCATCGAGGTCATCCCTTTTTTCATGGCCGTCCGCTTGCCCGAAAGAGAAGGAAAGCCGGACTCTACCATCGGTTTTTACTTCGTTGGTTTTAGCGATGATTTTATGGGAAGCGCCTCGGAGAATCGCGCAGCGGCCAGCCCGGCTGGCCGCCATTAGCAAAGCTTAGTAATCAAACTGACGGTAATAACGGCGGATATTAAGGTCGTGCCCGGTATGGTGTTCAAAATGGGCCGCCAGCCTGTCCACCAGCAGGGTGGAAACCACGCACGGCGCCATAATCCAGCGGAAAGCGTCATCAATGCCGTTCAGCGGATAGTCGCGCGGGTCAATCACCACCAGATGGTCGGTGATCTTCTCAGCGAAGCGTTCGACGCGCTCATCCAGCGCCCGGCATTTACCCTCGCCTTTGACCAGGAACAGCGGGACCTCTTTTTCCAGCAGCTCCAGGGTGCCGTGGAAAAACTCGGCTGAACTCACCGACTTGGTCCGCTTCCACTGCATCTCTTCAAGAATACACATTGAGAACAGATAGACCTCGCCCCACATTTCCGCCCCGCCGATCCACATCATATAGTCGCAGCCGTGATACTGAGCGGCAATTTTATCCGCCTGCGGATCGAACTGGCGTTTGGCCTGCAGGAGATTCTCTGGCAGCAACTCCAGCTGGCTGGCAAAACGATCGTAATTGGCAAAATCACCGTGACGATAAATGACGCGGAAGAATAACCAGTAGAGCAGCATATATTCATATTCCACGCCGTTCTTGTGGCACATCGGAATATGCCAGCTCGCCGCCTCGGCTAATGGCGAATCGGCATTACGGGTAATGGCTACCACGCGAATCCCCTGCGCTTTGCACCATTCGGCAATGGCCACCGACTCTTTGGTATCGCCGGACTTGGATAACGTCACCACCACCGCATCTTTATTTAATTTTTTATGTCCGCGATGAATTAATTCCGCCGCCTGCTCAAGGTAAACCGGCACGCTGGTTAATTCTTTTGCAAACTCATTTATTGCCATCATCGGCGCCAAAGAACCGCCCACCGAGGCGAAAAATAAGGCGCTACAGCCGCTGTGATAAATATCGTCGGCAACGGCTTCTGCCTGCAGACGCGCAGCGATGATCTCGCGAGCACTGGTCAGGTACTCGTCCTGATTAAAACCCAACATAGTTATTCTCCTGAATAATCAGATTTTACTTTTTAATACGCGGTCAAAATCGTCAAAAATACGTTTTGCCAAATCGATGCCTTTCAGGCCGGCGGTATGCCAGGCCAGCATCTGAACAGGAACAATCAGCAGCAGCGGTGCCAGGTGATGGTCACACGGACAGTTCAGCGCCAGCGCCTGCTCATCCTCTTCGTCACTCAGCGTCAGCGTAAAGGCGCGGGCAATGGACGGCGCCATATAGTCCCGCAGCGCCCGGGTCCGCGCATCCGGCGCATCTTCAATAAACAGCATCACGTGACGGGCGTTCGCCTCCAGATAGGGGCCGTGCATGTAGGCCTCAAGCTCAAATCCGCCAGAAGGGACCCGCACCGTCTCGGTAAATTTGGTTTCGAACTCCTTCGCCACGCCCACCAGCGCGCCATAGCCGGTGGCGACAAAGCGCTCGCCGCCCCGCAGCGCTTCGCTATGTTTGTCGATAAAACATGCCGTACGGGAAATAACATCCGGGATCGCCGCCGCCAGCCGCTGTAGTTCGGCAAGATAGCGCTGCTCCTCGGCCTCGCTGGCTTTCCCTTGGGCACGGGCAATCATCAGCGCCATCAGCAGCAAATTCAGCACCGTCGCGCTAAACCCGCGGGTGACAAACCCCACGCTCTCAATCCCGGTATTGATATCCAGTATCCCATCGCAGGCCCGGGCGATCGGGCTTTGCGGGTCGGAGGTCAAGGCAAAAACTGGCAGGCTCAATGCCTGGACCTTGCGCATCGCCGCCAGCGTCGAGGCGCTTTTTCCGCTCTGCGAAATCGCCACCACCAGATCGGTATGCGGATCGACCGCCTCGTAGTGCGTAAAGTTGTACGGCTCTTTAATCTCAACCAGCACGCCGAAGCGCTGCTCAAAGAAATAGCGCGCGCACAGCGCAGCGTTCAGCGACGATCCGGTCGCCAGCAGCAAAATACGGCGTACCGGATGCTGGCGGGCGAAATCCTCAATCGCCGCCAGCTTTTGCCGGTAGTCGCGCAGGATCTGCGCCAGACAGGCCGGCTCTTCGCTGATATACGTCATCATTGTTGGTACCATTTTCGACTCCCGTTAAAACAAGCCAATCCACGAACCCAGAATGCCCACCAGCGCCATCCCGCCAATAATAGAAAGCGGTTTGACCTTACGCCCCAGCAGCCAGTAAACGATGCCAAAGCTCAGCAACGGCAGCATGCAGGGCAGAATGTCGTTGATAATGTCCTGTACCTGGGTTTTCGCCTCTCCGGCGCCGAATGAGAGGGGGATGGTGATATCAATCATTGAGGCGGTCATCGCCCCGACCACCATCAGGCCGATAATCGACGCCCCGTAGGTCAGGCTCTCCATCATTCCGCTCTTCTGGATCCGCTGCAGCACCCCGGTGCCCAGCACGTAGCCCCAGCGGGTAAAGAACCAGCGCACCAGGATATGCGGCACGTTAAACACCAGCAGAAACAGAATGGGACCGAGAATGTTGCCCTTTAGTGCCAGGCTGGTGCCGATGCCGGTAGCGATCAGGCGCAGCGTGCCCCAGAAAAAGGAGTCCCCCAACCCGGCCAGCGGCCCCATCAGCGACGCTTTAACGTTATCAATCGCGTTGGCGTCCATGTTTTTCTGCTGGCTATTTTTCTCCTCCATCGCCGTGGTGATCCCCAGCAGCAACGTGACGATATGCGGCGTGGTATTGAAGAACACCAGATGCCGTTTCAACGCTCCGGCCAGCTCCTCTTTGCGCGGATAGAGCTTTTTCAGCACCGGAATCAGCGCGTAAACAAAGGCGAGATTCATCTGCCGCTCATAGTTCCACGAAAACTCCATCTGGAAGGAGCGCCAGAATACCCGGCGTAAATCACGCGGCGTAATACGGGTCTCTTCCTGCGCCTGCGGTTGCAGAGTTTCTTCAGAAATCATCTTCGTCGTCATCGCTGACTCCTTGTTCTGTCGTCGTACGAGGTGAGCTCAACGCGGTGACGTTAACCATGACCACCGCCACGATTGCGCCAAGAATGGCGATGCCGGTCACCGGGATTTTCAGGTAGGCCATCAGCACGAAGCCGAGGAAAAAGTACGGCGCGACTTTCTTATTAATCAACAGCCTGGCGAGCATTGCGAAGCCAAGTGCCGGAATAATGCCGGTAGCGACGCTGAGCCCGTGTTTGATAAATTCCGGGATGGTATCGAGCAGGGATTTCACCGCGTTGCTGCCGACCAGGAATGAAACGGTCACCACCGTGGCCAGCATCAGCGACAGCCCGAAGCCGGCAATCAGATGCATCCGCTCAATGCCCCGCGTATCCGCCCGTTCCGCGTAGCCGTCAGCCTTCTGGCTGAGCAGCGGGATAAACATCCCCAGATAAACGTTTTTCAGGATTAGCGTCAGGGTGGCGATAGGCAGGCCAAGCAGCAGCGCCGTTTCCGTTCCCGCGCCGGAGGTAATGGCGAACGCCACCCCGAGAATGCCGCCGGTTACCACGTCAGGCGGTATCGACGCGCCGACGGAGAAAGATCCAATAAACGCCAGCTCGAGCGTTGCACCCATGATGACGCCGGTCTGCACATCCCCCAGCACCAGTCCGGTCAGCAGCCCGGTGACGATAGGTCGCGAAATCAGCGACGTCCCTAATGCATATTCCGATTGCGCGATAAACGCCACCAGACCCAGTAAGAGAGCCTCTACCATAATCTGTCCTCCGCAGAGTTAAACGCATTGCGCAAAAAGCTGTTTGCGATCGTTAGGGACCTGGCGGATCTCAACTTCGACGCCTTTCCCGACCAGCTGCTGCAGTTGTTCAATTTCTTCCGGCAGTAAATTAATCGCCTTAGAAATATTTTTACTGCCCTCTTTGGCTTTTATTCCGCCGAGATTAATACTTTTTATCCCCTCGACGGCGCTGGTAATACGCCAGGCGTCATTGACCGATTCCACGACGATAAAAAGATGATATTTATCCGTCACGCCGCTTTTTATCGATTCGATAGCGTCGTTAATATTTTTAATCACCAGTTTTACCGAAGGCGGTTTAGCAAGCTTAATTGTGGTTTTCCGCAGCTCATCTTCAGGGACATTATCGTTGGCGATTAAAATGCAATCGGCGCCGACATACTGGGTCCAGGAAAAAGCGACCTGGCCGTGGAGTAATCGATGGTCTACCCTTAATAGCGTAATCATGGTGTTCCCTCATTTCAGAAGTCTTTATCAATAGTCATCGCACTGGCAATCGTCTGATTGCAGTACTGAATGCTCTCTTTGGCGCTTGTTAATGCTTCAGAAATTAATTTCTCGGTATTTTCTTCGCCTGCGGAAATAAGTAAATCAATAATCAGCGGCAGGTTTAAACCGGACAATAAATGGAAATTAGGGCGCGATAAAAAACGCACAAACTCATTATTGACGCTACCGGCGAAAATATCCGTAATGACAATCAGCTCATCCTGGGTGGGGAAACGCGCCAGCAGCGTCTCCACCTGCTGCGTCAGATCGGCCTCCTCTTCGACATAGGCGCAGAGAGTATGAATATCCGGCTGCTTACCGAGGATCAGCTCCACGGAGTTCAGCAAACCGTTAGCAAAGGTGCCATGGCTGGCAAAAATATAGTGTCGTTTCATCCTTACCTCGAAAGCGCATTCCACTGCTTTCTTAATTGCAACCGGCGTGCCAGAAACAGTGGCGTGCCGGTTAGCGCAAGGACGAACCGATGAAGACTCTTAAAACTCTTGATCTTCCTGAATAAATTCTGTTTCTCGCGTCAGGATATCGTGAATGTAATACAGCTCAACGGCGGGCATTTTGACACTATATCCGTTCTCAATGACACTAAAGGCCTCGCGCAGAATAACCAGCTCGCTCTCCGGACACTGTTTTCCGGAATAGTGGGATGGCGAAGCGTTACGGATCAGGCGTTCTATCAGACAGCTGATATGCACGTACAGCGCCACCTTGCGATCGTTAGGCACATCGCAGCCGGCCAGATGCTCATAGCGCAGTAAAAACTGCTCGACCTGATTGATCACTTTACCGGTATCGAGGATCGTCACCGACTCGATCACCCGGCGCAGCGAGAAATTTTTCAGGATCAGGTTATTGATCTCGCTGACCTGCTCAGCGGAGGCCAGTTCGCCGAAGATACGCGTCAGCGGGCGGCTTCCTTCGCCGGAAATCAGCGAATCCAGCGAGATCCACGGCAGATCGGCGAGATGCGGATCGAGGGTGCCGACGATCGCCAGCACCTCATAGCGGCTGAGCATTGGCGCCCGCCGCGCGGGATCGGCGAGGGTTTCCACATCGCATGCCACAATATCGATGCCGAGCGTCTCAGGAATGCTGGCTTTTAACAGCGCCGACAGATTCGCCGCCGCCCCCAGACCGGTGGCGCAGGTTGTAAGAATCGCCCGCGGTTTGTCCGTGTGCGGGTAATAGAGCTGATGCTCAACCGCGAGGTCATCGCCTATCTCCCGGACGATATCTTCCAGCATATCGCCCTGCAAAACCCGCTCCCCGACGTACATCGCCATCCCGGTCGAGACGTTATTAATAATCGCCATCGGCGTGGACAGTCGGCGGTTGAAGTGGCTGTGAATGGCGTTCAGCGATCCCATATCGACCAGGATGATCAGCCCGGAGGCCAGCGCGTGGCTCTCAATCCAGGCCATCACCTGATCGGCGATAGCCTCCGGCGTCACGTCGAGCGGCATATCGAATGACTCAAACAGCTGGCTTTTCAGCAACCGATTCGCCACGTTGGCGATGCTGCTGGCGGTGGCGTAACCGTGGGCGAGGATAATCGCCCGGGTCACCTGCTGCTGGCTGATAGCGCCGTTTTTCTGTAACCACAGTACCAGCAGCAGCAGGTCAATGCGTCGGGGTTCAATATCCAGCTTCAGCGCCAGCGCGGCGAGGATCTCTTCACAAAAGCGATACAGCAGCGGGTATTTCTGCGCCAGGAAATCCTCCAGCTGGCGGCTTTTCTCATTGCTCATCGTCGACTGCGCCTGGCGAGAACGATGAATCAGGTAGTGGCTCAGGGCATAGATACAGTTGCCGTTAAACTGAATATTGAAGCGCTTTTCAAGGCGATAAAACTCTTCCCGCACCTGATGGGTTATCAGCAGCAGCATATGCGAACTCTGGGTATCGTGATTATCAAATATCAGCCGATCGAAGAGGGTTTCAATCTCCTCGCCCATGCTTTTTTGCGCTTCTTCCCAGAGCCTTTTTTTGCTCAGCACCGCCTCATACAGCGCGAGAACGCGGCACTGAGTATCATAAATCAGCCCCTGAACCGGGTCGCGCGCGCGCAGCAGCCAGACCAGGCTGGTCTGCGGTTCGATAAGCAGCGGCTCTTCATGGCCCATCGGCTCACTAAGCGCCGGCGTCGCGGCCATGATATTTTCCGGCAGATCGTGCAGCGTGACGTTTAGCCTCTCGCTGCCCGGAGACCTGGCCCACGCCGACGCGACGGCGTACTTAACGACATTCTTCAGTTCACCGACGTTGCCGCGATAAACGTAGTGCGTCAGCACCTGTAAAAGCCGGGGCGTCAGCTGCAGCCGGGCGGACAGCGTGCGGGCCTCCTGCCAGAAAAACTGCAGCGTGAGCGCTTCTTTCTCGCCGCGGCTGCGGGTCTGTAAATCAGGCAGACTAACGAGGATCGGGATACGACGAATAAAGGTGGTCAGAAACGTGCTGTGAATATCTTCGGTGGTGGCAAACACCAGCCGCAGGGATATCGGCATCCCCTGCGCCGTCTCTCCCACCCGATAGATCTCTTTGCGATCCAGCCAGGTGAAGAGCTTCTCCTGCCCCTGCGCATCCAGACGATGGACTTCATCGAGAAACAGCACGCCGCCGTTTGCCGCCTCAAACACCCCGGCTTTATCCCCCTGCGCGCCGGTAAACGCGCCTTTGACGTAGCCAAACAGGTTGGCGGCCAGCAGCTCCGGGTTGCTGGCGTACTGGGCGCAGTTGAAGCTGACAAAGGGCGCATCGGGCGCCAGCAGTCCCTGGGCGATAGCAAACTCATGCATCAGCTCCGCCATATAGCTTTTGCCGGTTCCGCTATCGCCGACGATCAGCAGCGGCAGCCCGCCGTTGGGATAAAACAGCGCGGTTTTCATCTGTTCGATAGGCTTGCGCAGGCTACCGTCATGGCCGGTAAGCAATGAAAAATGATCCGCCTGTTCCGGCTGCCGGTCGCTCTCCGCGAGCAGCTCCGCCATGCTGGCGTACTCGCTGCGGGAAAGGGGGAAAAACTGCTGGCAGAAGGCGGCCTTATGCAGGAAATAGACCGGACGGGTATTAATCTTCACCAGCACATCCTGGGCCACCAGCTGATTCAGATAGTGGCTGGCGGTGTTTCTTTGCATCGCAAAACGCCGGGCCAGGTAGCCGGCGGTGAAGACCTCGCTCAGGTTATCCGGATCAAAAAAATCGGTCTGATTTTGCAGAAAAGCCAACAGTTCCGTTTTACGCATCGCATCCCCCATCAATGCCATCATAGGTACTTAGAGCCTCTTCCAGTAGGCGTTATTGGCGCAGGCAGTTTGAACACGGCCAGCGCGGAAGAACCGGAGCGTACACGTAGTACGTGAGGATAATTCGCTACGCTCCCCCTTCGGGCCGCCCTGAAGGGCGTTCAAAACTCTGTGAGTTTTGTCTGAGCACTGCCCAGGTTCAAAATGGCAAGCAAAATAGCCCTAATGGGATAGGCATCTTATGATGCGGGAAATCCACCAACCATTGGCGCTTAATTTATTTTTTGCGGTTCAGAGCACAAAAAAAACGGCGCCCAAATCCGCGGACGCCGCACAACAAACCGATTACAGCCGCGACAGGGCCTCCCGCATCCCCGCGCTCAAAATGACTTCCAGATACCGCGTGACCTGTTCGGCAAGCCCCGGTATTGCCGTCAGATCTTCACCCCAGTGCCCGGTATCCTGCAGGACTTCGGTGACCAGTTCATGCAGCGGACGGCCTTGCGCCACCTGCGCCCATCCTGCGGCAAAACGGCTTAGCCAGACGTCATCATCCTGCAGCGGATATGCCTGCCCGTCGCGCTGCCCGCGATAGAAGGCGATGAGCGCCGCCAGGGCGAACGTTAGCCGCGGCGGGATTGCGCCGTGCTGGCGGATACGCGTCAGCAGCTGTGGCAGGATCCGGGTACGAAACTTAGTCATGCCGTTCAGGGCGATAGAGAGCAGCTGATGGCGAATAAACGGGTTGAGAAAGCGCCCGGTCACGGCATCGGCAAACTGCCGTAGCTCATCGGCGGGTAAATCCAGCGCCGGGATAATCTCCTCGTCGATAGTTTGCTGCACATAATGGCGTATGGCCTGATCATGCATCGCTTCGCCAACGGTATCGACGCCGCACAGCCACGCCACCGGCACCAGCGCGGTATGCGCGCCGTTAAGAATGGCAACCTTGCGCTCTTTATAGGGCCGGATATCCTCTACGAGACGGATATTAAGCGGGTAACATTCGAGCCGCAGCGTCTTCGCCAGCGCCTGCGGCCCCTGGATAACGAACAGCCAGAAGTATTCGGCGGTATCCAGGAAAGCATCATGGTAGCCCAGCTCCGCTTCGAGCTTTTCCGCTTCCTCGCGCGGATAGCCGGTGACGATACGATCAACCAGCGTTGAACAAAACGTATTGGCGGTCTCAACCCAGTCGCGAAAAGCCGCGGGCAATTGCCACTCTTCGGCATAGCGCAGCACCAGCGCCTTCAGCGCTTCGCCGTTGTAGTCGATCAGCTCACACGGAATCATCGTCCATCCCTTATCCGCTGCGCCGTTGAAATGGCGGAACCGTTCGAACAGCAGCTGGGTCAGCTTCGCCGGAAAGCTGACCGGCGGCTTATCGTCAGGCCGGTCTCCGGCGTGATAGCTGATGCCCGCTTCGGTGGTATTTGAAAATACGAACGCGATCGCCGGATTACGAGCCAGCGCCAGATAGCCGGCAAAATCCTGCCACGGGTTGATCTCGTTATTCACCGATCGAATAATCCGCGCCTCGCTCACCGCCTCGCCGCGTTCGTCCAGCCCGCGGATCGCCGTGGTGTAGAGTCCGTCCTGGATGTTAAGCGACGGCGGAAACTCGGTGTTGATCGGGCGAATGATGGTCACGCCTGCCGCCAGATCGGTTTGCTCATTCAGCAGGTCCAGCTGCCAGTCGATAAACGCCCGCAGGAAGTTGCCTTCGCCGAACTGAATCACGCGCGTCGGGTACCGCGGCCCGGGAAAATCTTTTCTGTTTAACGATTTCATAGCCTTTCCTGCTAAAAATGAATGATGCCTTTGATAAGCTGGCGATTGTTAATCACGTCGTTTTCGTAAATCTCGGCCAGTGACCTGAAATCGTAGCGGTGGGTCAGCATCATCCCGGCGGTCACTTTCCCCTCGGCCATCAGCCGCCCGACTTTGGCAAAATCCTCTTCCGTCGCATTACGGCTGCCCATCATGGTCGTCTCTTTCTTATGAAACTCCGGGTCCGGGATCTGCAGCTCACCTTTAAACAGGCCAACAAAGATGATGCTGCCGCCGTGGCGGATTAAATTCACCGTATTGTTCATCGCCTGCTGATTCCCCGTGGCGTCGATCACCTTCTGCGCCAGCGAACCACCAAACGTGGCACACAGCCGTTCGGTGAACTGCGGGTCGGAAGGGTCGAGCGTGGCCAGACCAAGGTGCTGCGCCACGTGGTCGCGCCGCGCCGGGCTGGTATCCGCCACCACCACCTGCGCCCCGTCGGCTTTGGCGATCGCCGCCGCCCCGAGACCAATGGGGCCCGCGCCGACCACCAGCACCTGCTCTCCCGGCTGGATTGCGGCGCGACGCACCGCGTGGGCGCTGATGGCAAAAGGCTCAATCAGCGCCGCGGCTTCCGGCTCGACGTCATCCACCACCAGCAGATTTTTTACCGGCACGCAGAGGTACTCGCTAAACCCGCCGTCCCGATGTACGCCGATCACGGAAATTTTCTCACAGCAGTTTGTCCGGCCGCTCAGGCAGGCCGGACACTGACCGCAGGCGACGTAGGGTATGACGGCAACCTGCTGTCCGCTTTTCAGATTAAGAATATTTTTACCAAGACCGATAATCTCACCGCATATTTCATGACCGAGCACGCGCGGATAGCTAAAAAAAGGTTGATTCCCTCCCCAGGCATGAATATCCGTACCACAAATCCCCACCGTTTTTATTTTAATAAGCACTTCATCATCGCCGGGAATGGGAATCTGGCGTTTTTCCCAGCGCAATATTTTAGGTTCCTGACACACTAATGTATTCATCGACGTCATAATAATTTCCTCCGTATTTGTTGGTTTAGATATCGATGAAAAACAGAGGTGAGAATAAATTCATTGCAAAAATTGTGAAATCTCGCGCACAAAACTGTTTTAAATCCGGTTTTAATAGAGAAATAACAGGAGAACCATGATGAGCCGCTCACAAAACCTTCGTCACAACGTCATTAACCAGGTGATTAACGATATGGCGCGCGGCTTTCTTCCGTCGCCGCTGCCCTCACAAAGCGCGCTGGCGGAGATGTACAACATCAGCCGCACCACCGTGCGCCATATCCTCAGCCACCTGTGCCAGCGCGGCGTGCTGTGCCAGAGCGGTCAGGACTATCAGATCCTTCGCCAGCCGGAGATGCAGGACGGCTTCGATGGCTCCAGTGCCTCGCTGGCCGAACAGAACCGTCTCTTCGAACAGGCGTTTTTCACCATGATTAACCAGCGCCAGCTGCGCGCCGGAGAGATATTTTCCGAGCTACAGCTGGCGCGTGCTGCCGGCGTCAGCCCGGTCGTGGTCAGGGAGTTTTTGTTGAAATTCAGCCGCTACAACCTGATTGAAAGCGAAAAGCGCGGCCAGTGGAATATGAAGAAGTTTGAGCAATCCTGGGCCGAGCAGCTGTTCGAACTGCGGGAAATGCTGGAAACCCACGCGCTACAGCACTTCCTCAACCTCCCGGACCACGACGCCCGCTGGCTGCAGGCGAAAACCCTGCTTGAGCGCCATCGCGCCCTGCGCGACAGCATCGGCGACAGCTTTCGTATGTTTTCCCAGCTCGATCGCGACTTTCATTCTCTGCTCCTGTCCGCGGCTGAGAATATATTTTTTAATCAATCACTTGAGATTATTTCCGTGATTTTTCACTTTCACTATCAGTGGGATGAGAGCGACCTTAAACAGCGCAATATCATCGCCATTGATGAACATATGACTATCCTGAGCGCGCTCATCTGCCGTAGCGATCTGGACGCCAACCTGGCGCTGCGTAACCACCTGAACTCGGCGAAGCAATCAATGATTAACTCGCTCAGGCAGAGCGAATCCCTGGCTTATTAAGTACCGATTAAAAACAGAAAATGATAATCAGCAGCACAGATCTCAAAACATAAACCAGCGCCATAAAAAAGGTTATTTATGCTGAAAACAAGTCGACTTACTTTACTGTGAAATAGGTGGGTGGGGTTTAAACCATTCGATGTCACTTGTCGTTCAAATAGAATAACCAGGAGTCAGGCGTGGAATCACGAAATATCACTATCGACCCGCAGACAACCTTTGATAAAGGAAAGGCGGAGACGATGACTGTTCCGTTAGATAATACGTTAACGCGTAGTACTCGCATTAAAAAAATTCAGACAACGGCAATGATCCTGTTATTTCTGGCGGCGGTGATTAATTACCTCGACAGAAGTTCATTGTCCGTCGCGAACTTAACGATTCGCGAGGAGCTGGGGCTCAGCGCCACCGAAATCGGGGCGCTGCTGTCCGTTTTCTCGCTGGCCTACGGTATCGCCCAGCTCCCCTGCGGGCCGCTGCTGGACCGTAAAGGTCCGCGCATCATGCTGGGGCTGGGGATGTTTTTCTGGTCGCTGTTTCAGGCGGTCTCGGGGATGGTGCACAGCTTTACCCAGTTCGTTCTGGTGCGTATCGGCATGGGGATCGGCGAAGCGCCGATGAACCCCTGCGGCGTCAAGGTGATCAACGACTGGTTTAATATTAAAGAGCGCGGCCGCCCGATGGGCTTCTTTAACGCCGCCTCGACGATTGGCGTCGCGATCAGCCCGCCGATCCTTGCCGCCATGATGCTGATGATGGGCTGGCGCTGGATGTTTATTACCATCGGCGTACTGGGGATCTTCGTCGCTATCGGCTGGTATATGCTCTATCGCAACCGGGAGGATATCCCCCTCACCGCCGATGAGCAGGCCTACCTTAACGCCGGAAGCGTCAACGTTCGCCGCGACCCGCTGAGCTTTGCCGAATGGCGCAGCCTGTTTAAAAACAAAACCATGTGGGGAATGATGCTGGGCTTCAGCGGCATCAACTATACCGCATGGCTGTATCTGGCCTGGCTGCCGGGCTACCTGCAAACGGCATATAGCCTCGATCTGAAAAGTACCGGTTTTATGGCCGCCATTCCTTTCCTGTTCGGCGCCGCCGGTATGCTCATCAACGGCTACGTCACCGACTGGCTGGTTAAAGGCGGCATGGCGCCGATCAAAAGCCGTAAAATTTGCATTATTGCCGGGATGTTCTGCTCTGCCGCATTTACGCTTATCGTGCCACAGGCCACTACCTCTATCGCCGCGGTGCTGTTAATCGGTATGGCGCTGTTCTGCATCCACTTTGCCGGCACCTCCTGCTGGGGATTGATTCACGTCGCGGTGGCCTCAAGGATGACCGCGTCCGTCGGCAGCATCCAGAACTTCGCCAGCTTTATCTGCGCCTCCTTCGCGCCGCTGGTGACCGGATTTATCGTCGATACCACCCATTCATTCCAGCTGGCGCTGATTATCTGCGGCTGCGTGACCGCCCTCGGCGCGCTGGCCTATATTTTCCTGGTTCGTCAGCCGATTAGCGACCCGCGTAACGGCTGAATCTCAACGCCCTGCTGGCGGCGGGGCGCTCAACGTTGCGCTCATCTCATACTGTTTTAATGCCATGGGCGTATAGCCGGCGGCGTGAAACAGCGGCGTAAAGCGCTCCGGGATGGTCACCGAGGTCCCGAGCCCCGGAAAGCGTTGGGCGAGCGCCATCAGCATTTCCCGCCCCAGCCCGCGCCCGCGGGCGGCGGGATCGACCCATAAAAACTGCAGCTGCGGCCTGCTGGTTAAGGTCGCCAGCACGGCGAAAGCCTGCTGATGAAGGCTCAACGCCCGGCACGGGAGGGTGCTGAAGGTGAGCGGGTCCATCAGCCACGGCAGCTGGCCGTTAATCTCGGCGCCTGCCCTGCGCGTCAGCGCCAGCACGTCATACTCCTGCAATGCGGATGACTTCTCGCTCGCAGCCTGCGCGCTCAGATAGCCACACAGCCCGTACCGAACCTCGAAGCCCAGCGATTGATACAGCGCCACCGCGGCGTGGTTGTCGCGGATAACCTCCAGCCACATCCGCCGTACGCCCTGCTCGCGCAGCGCGTCGATAAGCGGCGTCATCAGCCGGCGGCCAACGCCCTTTCCGCGATACGCAGGCCGCACCGCGAACGCCGCCAGCCGGGCTTCATCGCCGCGGCGGACGACGACCGCCATCGCGGCGGGGACATCTCCATCCAGCCAGACGCGAGAATCCAGCAGGCTCAGCCCTTCGGCGCTAAAGCGCTGGACAAAAACCTCTACCGACAGCGTGACGGGAACCAGGTAATCTTCGAAACAGTCGTTGAGGATCGTTGTCAGTTGTTCAATGCTGAACTGGGTGGCGGGAACGGCGGTAAGCTCCATACATTTCTCCCGGAGGCTGCTATGCTGAGGTGATGAAAACTAACACTATAACCGCCGCCGCGACGTTACGCCTGACTGAGGAGAACGATATTCCCCTCCTGCCCGCCATTGAGCGCTCGGCGGCCCAGGCTTTTCGCCAGATCCCGGCGCTGGCCTGGCTGGCGGAAAGCGAAGTGATAAGCCCCGAGCGCCACCGGCTGTTTCTTGAAACTGACCACAGCCTGCTGGCCGTGGCCGACGCCCAACCGATCGGCTTCCTGCTGAGCGAACCGCTGGACGATGCGCTGTTTATCGTGGAGATCGCCGTTCATCAGGCGTGGCAGGGACGAGGTATTGGCCGCATGATGCTGGAGCAGGTCATTGAGACCGCCCGCCAGGCGGCGTATCCGGCGGTCACGCTCACCACCTTCCGCGACGTGCCGTGGAACGCGCCGTTTTACACGCGCCTGGGGTTTTCAATGTTAAGCGAGCTAAGGCTACCGGCGGGACTGGTGGCGAAAAGGGAGCTGGAAACGGAACACGGCCTGCCGCCGGAAACGCGCTGCGCCATGCGCTTAGCGCTGTAACCTCCGGCGCTGATTTCAGCGGCGAAATATGGTACAAAGTACCATTCAAAACTTACCCGTTGATACCCGTATGTCCTGGTCAATCGATATCATTTCCTGCATTACCGATCGCTTTGTGGAACTGACGGCGACCGAAAAACGCATCGCGCAGTTCATTCTCGATGATGTCGCGGCGGCGGCAGAGCTGCCCATCGCAGAGATGGCGCGCCTGACCCACACCAGCCAGGCCTCGGTCACCCGCTTTGCCCGGGCGCTCGGCTGCAAAGACGTCCGCGAGCTGAAGATGAAGCTCGCGCAATCCCTGGCGGTCGGGCAGCGATTTATCCTCGATGTTCCGGACCTTGAGGGCGTGCAGGGGATCTACGAGTCGATCATCGGCGTGCTGGAGACCAACCGCCGGGCGCTGGATATTGAGGCGCTGAAGCGCGCGGTGAGCTGGCTGAGCGACGCGCGGCAGATCCTGGCCCTCGGGATGGGCGGCGGTTCCACCATCTGCGCCCAGGAGATCCAGTACCGTCTGTTTCGCCTCGGTCTGCCGGTGGTCAGCCAGAACGACGGCCTGCTGGTGCGCATGATGAGCTCGGCGGTGACGCCAAAGGATGTGGTTATCGTGCTGTCGCTGGGCGGCTATACCCAGGAAATTATTGAGAGCGCGGCGATTGCCAGGCAGTACGGCGCAAAGGTCATTGCCATCACCCCCGCCGGAACGCCGCTGGCGGAGCAGGCGGATCTGGTGCTGCCGCTGCTGGTGCGCGAAAACGACTATATCTTCAAGCCCAGCACTTCACGCTATGCGATGCTGGCGATGGTTGACGTGCTGGCCACCGAACTGGCGATGGCCAACAAAACCCAGGCAAAGGGCAGGCTGCGCCGGATTAAGCTGGCGCTCGACAGCCATCGCGGCGGCGTCGACAGGCAGCCGCTGGGCGATTAACCGCAGCGGGCGGCGGCGATAAACCTCTCCGCCTGCTGACGGGTACGCTCCACGGCCTGCCCGGCGCGATACAGATCGCTTCCCAGACCGGCGCCGGCGCATCCCGCCTCGACCCAGCTCGCCAGATTCTCCGGCGTCACGCCGCCGACCGCCAGCACCGGCACCTCCGGCGGCAGCACCGCTTTCAGCGCCCGAATATAGTCCGGGCCGAAGGTGGAAGACGGGAAAATCTTCAGCCACTGCGCCCCGGCGTCCAGCGCGCTAAACGCCTCGGTCGCGGTGGCGCATCCGGCGCAGACCCGCATTCCGCGCGCCACCGCCCGGCGGATGGTCGCCGGCTGAGTATTCGGCGTCACGATAAGCTTCGCCCCGGCATCGGCCAGAAAATCGACCTGCTCCACCTTAAGCACCGTTCCCGCGCCAATCACCGCCTGCTCGCCGAAGCGCGCGGCCATCTGCGGAATGCTCTGCTGCCAGTCCGGTGAGTTGAGCGGAATTTCGATATAGCGAAATCCCGCCATTATCAGCGTCTCAATATGCTCCGCCGCCTCAGCGGGGCGAATACCGCGTAAAATCGCCACCAGTTTAATCTTGTCCATGCATTATCCTCGCCATGCCGTTCAGCAATGCCTCATCGCCGCTGCAGCTGTTAACCGTCATTCCGCGCGCCCTCATCCCCCGGCTGTAGCGGGCATTCAGCGCCGGGTCGCCAACCAGCGTGACGCCAGAGGTACGGTAACGCTGCCCGAGGGTCGCCACCTCCGCGCCAATCAGCAGCCCGGAGAGATAGTCGCTGACCGAGGTTGCGGCCAGACCTCCCAGCACCCGGGCGGCCCTGGCGACAAACAGTTCGCTAATCAGCGACGGCTGCGCCAGTCCTTTTTCCAGCCCTCGTTCAAACGCCGCCTCGTCCGGCTGCTGGGCCGGCAGCCCTTTGCCGATCAGCGATTGCGTCATCAGCAGATGATGCAGTTCTCCGGTCATCGCCGTGGCAAAATGACGCACCATGCCGTCCGTCACCTGTACCCATTTGCAGTGGGTGCCCGGCAGCACATAGCACTCCGCCGGCGCCAGTTCCATAGCCCCCAGCAGCTGCGTCTCTTCGCCGCGCATCACGTTGAACTCCCCGTCCTGCGCAATCTTGAGCCCGGGAATAATCCACACGCCTTCAGCCACGGCGCATCGCAGCTGGCCCGGCGCGTCGATCGCCGCCGGGCAGGCCAGATACGGCACCGCTTGCCAGCCCGCATCGCTGCCGATCATCCCGGCCATCAGCACCGGCAGCATTTCGGCGCCGCGCCAGGGGGCCACATGCTCCGCGAATACGTCAGCGGGCGATCGTCCGTTCAGGCGGGTGATGCCCAGCGGCAGCTGCTTCGTTCCGACGCACTGGCCGTTGCGAATCAGCCAGCCGCGCAGCTGGGTAGAGCCCCAGTCGACGGCAATATAGTCCTTCATGGTGCTTCTCCCGAGGCCTGCACCACCGTCTTCGCCGGAATCGCCTGCCCTTCCCGCTCTTGCGTAATCATTTCCAGCGCCTGCTGGCGGCTGATTTTGCTGGCTGGCGTCATGACGGTGACAAAAATGGCGGAAACGAAGCTGCCGACGACCGACGGTATGCACGGATTGCCCCAGTAAGCCAGCCAGTCGGCTTTCATCAGAACCACAATCGACACCAGCATGCCGCTCAGCAGCGCGGTGAGCGCACCCTGCCAGTTAAAGCGCAGCCAGAAGCGGCCCAGAATTGAACAGACGAACAGCCCGGACATCAGCATGGAGATCATTTTGGTGATATAGCTGATGATATCGTTCGAGGTCAGGGCGAAGATCATCGCCAGGCCGATAACGAACGCCAGCATCCAGCGGGAGAGCGTTATCGCCTTATGCGCCGGCGGCATTTTTCCGGTAACGAGGGTGTAGACATCGCGCATCATGATGGCCACGGCGGCTATCGCATCGGAGCTGGCCGAAGACATGGTGGCGGAAAGCCCGGCAATCAGCACCACCAGCCCCAGTATCGCCGGCAGGAAGCTGGTGGCGAACAGGAAGGCGTAGTTGCTGTTCTCAAGATGGGGGTTCATTGTCCATGCCGCCATGCCGATAATCGCCGGCAGCACCGAGAAAAACAGATACAGCACGCCGGTATAGACAAACGAGCGGCGCACTGAAGAGACATCTTTCCCCGAATAAATACGCTGGCGATAGGAAGGGGTCGCCAGCACGCCGACGCCGATGACCATCGCCAGCGATAGCGCCGGAATGACGCCCAGCTTATCGACCGCGAACAGGCTCATCGCCCTGGGATCCATCGCCTGTACGATGGCATCCCATCCGCCGACGTGAACCACCGCCAGAATCGCCATCAGGATAAAGCCAAAAAAGAGAATTAATGCCTGAATGGTATCCGTCCATACCACCGCAGAATAACCGCCGATGATGACGTAAATCGCAAAGGCCAGGGCAATAATAATTTTGGCCACCGTCAGATTTATCCCCGTCGCCCAGGATAAATACATGCTGCCGCCAAGAATATGCGCCCCCAGCCAGCCAATCGAGGCAACAAATATCATTATGCCGACGATATTTTTAATTAAATGGCTGCCGCCCGTATAATAAGAGAGCTCTTCGCTCATGGTCATAAAGCGCAGTTTACGCACCGGGGCAAACAGCCAGGCCACCAGCAAAATACCGATGGCTCCGCCCACGCCGTAGAGCATTCCGGCCCAGCCGTTGCTGTAGCCGAAGCCTACGGCACCCATGCTTGAACCGGTCCCCACCATGGTCGCCACGGTGGAGCCCAGCGTCAGGAACAGCGGTAAGGAACGGCCGCCGAGTAAAAAATCTTCACCGCTTTTTTGATTACGCGACACGTACCAGCCAAGCCAAATCATGGCCAACGCGTAAATAATAAAGCCGACTAAAAAGATATGACTATTCATTATTCACATCCTGCCAGTTGAGTATGTAAAAGGTAAAAGGCTACGAAGCGCTGAATGAATTCAGCGCTCAAAAATCCTGTTTATATTTCTGGTTAATAAACTTTTATACGCGAGCCGCGTTATAACAGGTCACATCTACTTCGACTTTACAATCCACCACCAGGTCCGCGACGCAGCAGATACGGGCAGGCGGGTTGTCGCCAAAGAACTCGCGGAACACTTTATTGAAAGACTGGAAATAGCGCGCATCGGTGAGGATCACCTTGACGTGCACCACGTCGGCCAGGGTGTAGCCCGCTTCGGTCATGATATCCACGCAGTTCTGAATCGCCAGACGCGCCTGGTCGACAATCCCACCTTCCACCACTTCACCGTCCTTCATCGGCGTCTGGCCGGAAACGTACAGCCAGCCCCCCGCCTCCACCGCGCGCGCGAACGGCAGATGCTGCCCGCCGGTGCCGGTACCGCCTTCTACGCCATAACGTTTAATACTCATTTTGCACTCCTTAGTTCATTCGGCGGCGCAGGAAACGCCCCGCGCGCCCGATAATCTTTTTGTCGCTACCGTAGCTCATCACGCCGTTGACCATCACCGCCTCGATCCCCTCCGCCGGTTGTTTCGGGTCGGAGAAGCTGGCGACATCGCGCACCGTCTGCGGATCGAACAGCACCAGATCGGCAAAGTAGCCCACTTTCACCAGCCCACGATCCGCCAGCTGGAAACGCGCCGCCGACAGCCCGGTCATCTTGTGGATAGCGGTGGTCAGCGGAAACAGCCGTTCATCGCGGCTGTAGTGGCCCAGGACCCGCGGGAACGCGCCCCACAGCCGCGGATGCGGCATCGGGTCGTTCGGCAGACCGTCGGAGCCGATCATGGTCACCGGATAACGCAGCACCCGCCGCACGTCCTGCTCATCCATGTTGTAGTAGATGGCGCCTGCGGGCATCAGCCGCGCCGCCGCCTCGTGCAGGCTAACCTGCCAGCCGTCGGCAATCTGCCGCAGGGTTTTCCCGGCCTGCTCGGGCTGCGCTTCCGACCAGGTGATGACGATATCGAACTCATCGGTCACCTGCTTCATATCCAGCGTCGATGAGCTGGCGGAATAGGGATAGCAGTCGCAGGCAATCTCCTGGCGCTGGCGCATCTCATCGAAGAAGGCCAGCGTCTCGCGGGTGCGGCCCCAGTTTTTCGCGCCGGCGCACTTATGATGCGAGACCACCACCGGCACGTTGCCGTGGCGGCCAATGCGGAACGCCTCATCGAGCGCCTCCAGAATCGGCTCGAACTCCGAACGCAGGTGGGTGGTATAAATTCCCCCCTCCGCCGCCAGCTCCTCGGCCAGCGCCATCACCTCTTCGGTGGTGGACTGAAACGCGCTGGCGTAGGCCAGCCCGCTGCTCAGACCCAGGGCCCCCTGACGCAGCGCGTCGCGCAGCTGCACCCGCATTCCGGCGATCTCGGTGTCCGTCGCCGGACGGAACAGATCGTCCATATGGTTATTGCGCAGCGCGGTATGGCCAATCAGCGTGCCGACGTTCAATGACGGCTTCGCCGCCTCCACCGCGTGGGCGTAAGCGTTAACGGTGGGGTAAACAAAGTGCTCCTGCTCGCCCAGCAGGTTCATCGGGTCAGGCACGCCGTCGCGCAGGGTCGCCGTCGCCGCGCTGATCCCGCAGTTGCCGACAATCACCGTCGTCACCCCCTGACTCAGCTTGGGCAAATAGGCTGGCATACGAATGACGTTGATGTCGTCATGGGTATGCACATCGATAAACCCGGGCGCCAGCACGCGCCCCTGCCCGTCAATCACCTGCTCCGCCGGCAGGTTCAGCGCCGGGGCCATATCTACAATCCGATCGCCCTTCACCGCCACGTCACCGCGATACTGCGGTCCGCCGCTGCCGTCAATGACCGTGACGTTTTTGAAAAGCCAGTTAACTTTCATCTCAATGACTCCCTTTCAACTCTGTCGACAAGTTAATCATTTACAAGGCGGAAAAACAGTGGAAAACTACGCAAAAACCAGATCAAATTGTGATACTTTTATTCACAAACAATAAAAATCACACATTAAATTTATATTTTTCAATCAATTAAAATTGATACTCAGCTTTATTCCGAGCATAAACCCTAAAAGGATAATGTTATGAAATACCACTCCGATACGCTTATTCCGCACAAAGCCGCCGCGATGGCCGCTCCGGCAAATCTGCTGGCGGAGGAGGTCTGCCTCCCCGCCGCGCTGCTGAAAAAAACGGCGCTGGAAAATAACATCGCCTGGATGCAGCGCTACGCCGACGCGCGCGGCGTCTCGCTGGCGCCGCACGGTAAAACAACGATGACGCCGTGGATTTTTCAGGCCCAGCAGCGGGCGGGCGCATGGGGAATCGGCGTGGGCAGCGCCTGGCAGGCCAGCGCGGCGATGGCCAGCGGCGTTGAGCGCGTTCTGATGGTCAATCAGCTGGTCGGCAGGGCGAATATGCAGGCGGTATCGCGCCTGAAGGCGCATTACCGGGCGGCGGAGTTTATCTGCTGCATCGATAGCCTCGCCAACGCCCGCGCGCTGTCGGCCTTTTTTAGCGAACGGCGGCAAACGCTGGACGTGCTGATTGAGCTGGGCGTGGCCGGCGGGCGCTGCGGCTGCCGCAGCGTTGAGGATGCTCAGGCCCTGGCGGAGGCCGTCGCGGACCTTCCAGGCCTTAAGCTGCGCGGACTTGAGCTGTATGAAGGGGTGTTACACGGCGACGATCCGCAGCCGCAGGTGGAAGCTCTGCTGCGCCAGGCCGCCGATTTGGCCTGCCGGATGGCGCATCTGGTTGAGGGGGAGTTTGTGCTGACCGGCGCCGGTACCGTCTGGTATGACGTGGTGTGCAATATCTGGCTGGCGGCGAAGAAACCGGCGCGATGCCGGATCGTTATCCGCCCCGGCTGCTATATCACCCACGACCTGGGGATCTACGATATCGCGCAGAAAGCGCTGGTGGCGCGCGATCCGATCGCCTGCGATCTGGGCGGTGATTTAACCTCGGCGCTGGAGCTAATGGCGATGGTCCAGTCGGTGCCGGAAGCGGATCGCGCGGTGGTCAACTTCGGTAAGCGCGACTGCGCCTTCGACGCCGGACTGCCGCAGCCGATCGCTCGGTATCGCAACGGCGAGCAGCTCTCCGCGGAGGGGATCGAGAGCGTGGGGATCATGGATCAGCACTGTATGCTGCGCCTCGCGCCGGGCAGCGACGTGCAGGTCGGCGATATTCTGGTGTTCGGTACCTCGCATCCGTGCCTGACGTTTGATAAATGGAAAACCCTACTGCTGGTGGACGAGCAGTATAACGTGCTGGAAGAGCTCGATACCTTGTTCTGAGCGGCGGGGAATTCCCCGGATGGCGGCTGGCGCCTTATCCGGGCTACGGGATGGCACCGGCCCGTAGCCCCGGTAAGCACAGCGCGACCGGGGGAATATTTCTAGCTTCACGGAAGGAAAATTACGCCTCTTCCTCTCCATCCATCCCATTCCCCAGGGCGATAAACTCCTCCAGCAGCGCGGTAAGCTGACGCATTTTTTCGACGGTAAATTGGGCTTCGATCTGACGATAGGCTTCTTCCACCTGGGCCTGGGCGCTTTCATACAGCTTCAGGCCCGCAGGCGTCAGCGAAACGTACAGCTTGCGCTGATCGTTAACCGGTTTTAAACGCAGCACCAGGCCGTCGCGCTCCATACGGGTCAGAATACCGGTCAGGCTCGGACGTAAAATACAGGCGCGAAAGGCTAGATCGTGAAAATCCATCGACGGATGTTCGGCGAGGATGCGCACGATACGCCACTGCTGCTCGGTCAGATTGTGGCGTTTAACGATGGGCCGAAAGTGGGCCATCGCCGCTTCCCGCGCCTGCAGCAGCGCGATAGTTAACGAATCATGCATCACATACCTCTGAAGTAAATCCCCAATCTGTTAATAAGTTAATAATTAGCGCTAATTCCTTCTGAAGGCAACCGGTTTCTGCCTCTGAAAAGTACCAGAAGGTACAAGGAAATTAATTATCTAATTGATTAACAACAAATAAAAAACATATCTGTAAATTTATTGTTAATCCGATCACAAAACATTCACTTCTGTTTGCCAAACCTTTCCGCAAAGCATAAAAGATGATCATTAACATATTAATGAATTTATTAACTTCCCGATTCCGTAGCAGAGGAGTGGTCAATGAAAGGTACCATCTTCGCCGTGGCGCTTAACCACCGCAGCCAGCTCGACGCCTGGCGCGAAGCGTTCCAGCAGGCCCCGTATAAAACTCCGCCGAAGACCGCGGTCTGGTTTATCAAACCGCGCAACACCGTTATCGGCGACGGCGAGAGCATTCCCTATCCGCAAGGCGAAACCGTGCAGAGCGGCGCCACCGTGGCGCTGATCGTCGGTAAAATCGCACGCAAAATCGCCGTGGAAGACGCCGCGGCTTATATTGCCGGATACGCGCTGGCCAACGACGTCAGCCTGCCGGAAGAGAGCTTCTATCGTCCGGCCATCAAAGCTAAATGCCGCGACGGCTTCTGCCCGCTTGGCGCGCTCGCGCCGCTCAGCAACGTCGATAACCTGACCATCATCACCGAAATCAACGGTCGCGAAGCGGACAGCTGGAATACCGCCGATCTCCAGCGCTCCGCCTCCGGGCTGCTGAGCGCCCTGAGCGAATTCGCCACCCTCAATCCCGGCGATGCGATTCTGATCGGTACACCCCACTCCCGCGTTACGCTGCGCCCCGGCGATCGCGTACGCATTCTCGCCGAGGGCTTCCCGGCGCTGGAAAACCCGGTGGTTGCTGAAGGAGAACTGGCATGAAACAGGCACGTATTGAGTGGCAGGGGCAACGGCACGATGTCCAGGTTGATGAACGCGGGCAGGTCCAGCTCGCCAACGGCAGGTTACTTCAGGAAGGCGAGTTTCGCTGGCTGCCGCCCGCCGACGGCACCCTGTTCGCGCTGGGCCTGAACTACGCCGATCACGCCAGCGAGCTGGCGTTTACGCCGCCAACCGAGCCGCTGGTGTTTATCAAAGCGCCCAATACCTTTATCGGCCATAGGCAAGAGTCGGTGCGCCCGGATAACGTCGAGTACATGCACTACGAGGCTGAACTGGTGGTGGTGATCGGCAAAACCGCGCGTAAGGTCGCCGCAGCCGACGCCATGGCGTACGTGGCCGGATACACCGTCTGCAACGACTACGCCATCCGCGACTACCTGGAGAACTACTATCGCCCCAACCTGCGGGTCAAAAGCCGCGACACCCTGACGCCGATCGGCCCGTGGATCGTCGGCAAAGAGACGATCCCGGATCCGCATAACCTGGCGCTGCGCACCTGGGTCAATGGCGAACTGCGCCAGCAGGGCACCACCGCCGATCTGATCTTCAGCATTCCGTTCCTGATCGCTTACCTCAGCGAATTTATGACCCTGCAGCCGGGCGACATGATCGCCACCGGCACGCCTAAAGGGCTATCGGACGTGGTGCCGGGCGATGAAGTGATCGTCGAAGTGGAAGGCATCGGCCGCCTGGTCAACCACATCATTAGCCAGCAGGCATATGAGGAGAAGCTGTCATGAAAAAAATTAACCACTGGATCAACGGCAAAAGCGTCGCCGCCGCGGAGTATTTCCATACCACCAACCCGGCCACCGGCGAAGTGCTGGCGGAAGTCGCCTCCGGCGGCGCCGATGAGGTGAATCAGGCGGTGGCGGCGGCGAAAGAGGCGTTTCCGAAATGGGCCAATCTGCCGATGAAAGAGCGCGCGCGCCTGATGCGTCGGCTGGGGGATCTGATCGACCAGAACGTCCCGGAGATCGCCGCCATGGAGACCGCCGATACCGGTCTGCCGATCCACCAGACCAAAAACGTGCTGATCCCGCGCGCCTCGCACAACTTCGAATTCTTCGCCGAGGTGTGCCAGCAGATGAACGGCAAGACCTACCCGGTTGACGACAAGATGCTCAACTACACCCTCGTGCAGCCGGTCGGCGTTTGCGCGCTGGTGTCGCCGTGGAACGTGCCGTTTATGACCGCCACCTGGAAGGTGGCGCCGTGCCTCGCGCTGGGCAATACCGCGGTGCTGAAGATGTCCGAGCTGTCGCCGTTAACCGCCGACCGTCTTGGTGAGCTGGCGCTGGAAGCGGGTATTCCAGCGGGGGTGCTGAACGTGGTGCAGGGCTATGGCGCCACCGCTGGCGATGCGCTGGTCCGCCACCATGACGTACGCGCGGTCTCGTTCACCGGCGGCACCGCCACCGGGCGCAACATCATGAAAAACGCCGGCCTGAAAAAATACTCCATGGAGCTGGGCGGCAAATCGCCGGTGCTGATTTTCGAAGACGCCGATATTGAGCGCGCCCTCGACGCCGCGCTGTTCACCATTTTCTCGATCAACGGCGAACGCTGCACCGCCGGCTCGCGCATCTTCATTCAGCAGAGCATCTACCCCGAGTTCGTTAAACGCTTCGCCGAGCGGGCTAACCGCCTGCGCGTTGGCGACCCCACCGACCCGAACACCCAGGTGGGCGCGCTGATTAGCCAGCAGCACTGGGAGAAAGTCTCCGGCTATATCCGCCTCGGCATTGAAGAGGGGGCAACCCTGCTGGCAGGCGGCGCGGATAAACCCGCCGATCTGCCCGCCCATCTGAGAAACGGCAACTTCCTGCGGCCAACGGTGCTGGCGGACGTCGATAACCGCATGCGCGTGGCGCAGGAAGAGATTTTTGGCCCGGTAGCCTGTCTGCTGCCGTTTAAAGACGAGGCGGAAGGTCTGCGCCTGGCCAACGACGTGGAGTACGGCCTCGCCTCTTATATCTGGACCCAGGACGTCAGCAAGGTGCTGCGCCTGGCGCGCGGCATCGAAGCCGGAATGGTGTTCGTCAACACCCAGAACGTCCGCGACCTGCGTCAGCCGTTCGGCGGCGTGAAGGCCTCCGGTACCGGCCGCGAAGGCGGCGAATACAGCTTTGAAGTGTTCGCTGAAATGAAAAACGTCTGCATCTCGATGGGCGACCATCCGATCCCAAAATGGGGAGTCTGATATGGGAAAGTTAGCGTTAGCAGCAAAAATCACTCACGTACCGTCGATGTATCTCTCTGAACTGCCGGGTAAAAACCACGGCTGCCGCCAGGGAGCCATCGATGGGCATAAAGAAATCGGCAAGCGGTGCCGCGAGCTGGGCGTGGATACCATCATCGTCTTTGATACCCACTGGCTGGTTAACAGCGCCTACCACATCAACTGTGCCGACCATTTCCAGGGCGTCTATACCAGCAACGAGCTGCCGCATTTTATTCGCGACATGACCTACGACTACGACGGTAATCCGGCGCTCGGCCACCTGATCGCCGACGAAGCGGTCAAACTCGGGGTCCGCGCCAAAGCGCACAACATTCCGAGCCTGAAGCTGGAGTACGGCACCCTGGTGCCGATGCGCTATATGAACAGCGATAAGCATTTCAAAGTGGTCTCTATCTCGGCGTTCTGTACCGTCCATGATTTTGCCGACAGCCGCAGGCTGGGCGAAGCCATTCTTAAGGCTATCGAGAAATATGACGGCACCGTGGCGGTCTTTGCCAGCGGCTCGCTGTCGCACCGTTTCATCGACGACCAGCGCGCCGAAGAGGGGATGAACAGCTATACCCGCGAGTTCGATCACCAGATGGACGAACGGGTCGTGAAGCTGTGGCGCGAAGGCAAATTCAAAGAGTTCTGCACCATGCTGCCGGAGTACGCCGACTACTGCTTCGGCGAAGGCAATATGCACGACACGGTGATGCTGCTGGGCCTGCTGGGCTGGGACAAATACGACGGCAAAGTAGAGTTTATTACCGAGCTGTTCGCCAGCTCCGGCACCGGCCAGGTCAACGCCGTCTTCCCGCTGCCGGAAACGGCGTAAGGAGCACGCAGAATGCCGCATTTTATCGCTGAATGTACCGACAACATCCGCGAGCAGGCTGATTTACCGGGCCTGTTCGGCAAAGTGAACGCCGCGCTGGCGGCCACCGGCATCTTTCCCATCGGCGGCATTCGCAGTCGCGCCATCTGGCTGGATACCTGGCAGATGGCCGATGGCCAGCACGATTACGCCTTTGTGCATATGACGCTGAAAATTGGCGCCGGACGCAGCCTGGAGAGCCGCCAGGACGTGGGCGATATGCTGTTCACGCTGATCAAAGCCCATTTCGCCGCGCTGATGGAGAGCCGCTATCTGGCGCTGTCGTTTGAGATTGATGAACTACACCCGACGCTGAACTACAAGCAGAACAACGTGCACGCCTTGTTTAAATAGCGTGCGGCCGGTCAGGCCCTCTCCCGCCGGGAGAGGGCGAAACGACGCCGGCTTTTATTTCCGGCGCAGCAGCACCGAATGACGTAACAGGAAGCAACTATGCTCGATAAACATACCCATACCCTGATCGCCCAGCGGCTGAACCAGGCGGAAAAACAGCGTGAACAGATCCGCGCTATTTCGCTGGATTACCCGACGATCACTATCGAAGACGCCTACGCGGTACAGCGCGAATGGGTAAATATGAAAATCGCCGAAGGCCGCGTGCTGAAAGGGCATAAAATCGGCCTGACCTCAAAAGCAATGCAGGCCAGTTCGCAAATCAGCGAACCGGATTACGGCGCGCTGCTGGACGATATGTTTTTCCACGACGGCGGCGATATTCCTACCGACCGCTTTATCGTCCCGCGTATCGAAGTGGAGCTGGCCTTCGTGCTGGCCAAACCGCTGCGCGGCCCCCACTGCACCCTGTTCGACGTCTACAACGCCACCGACTACGTGATCCCGGCGCTGGAGCTGATTGACGCCCGCTGCCACAACATCGACCCGGAAACCCAGCGTCCGCGTAAAGTCTTCGACACCATCTCCGATAACGCCGCCAACGCCGGGGTGATCCTCGGCGGCCGCCCGATTAAACCCGACGAGATGGATCTGCGCTGGATCGCCGCCCTGCTCTATCGCAACGGCGTGATTGAAGAGACCGGCGTCGCCGCGGGGGTGCTGAATCACCCGGCCAACGGCGTGGCCTGGCTGGCGAACAAGCTGGCGCCGTACGATGTCCAGCTGGAAGCCGGGCAGATTATTCTCGGCGGCTCCTTTACCCGTCCGGTACCGGCGCGCAAGGGCGACACCTTCCACGTCGACTACGGCAACATGGGCGCGATTAGCTGCCGCTTTGTCTAGGAGAAACATGATGCATAACGCCTTTAAAGACGCCTTAAAAGCGGGTCGTCCGCAGATTGGCCTGTGGCTGGGGCTGACCAGCAGCTACAGCGCCGAGCTGCTGGCCGGGGCCGGGTTCGACTGGCTGCTGATCGACGGCGAGCATGCGCCAAACAGCGTGCAGACGATCCTGACCCAGCTACAGGCGATCGCCCCCTACCCCAGCCAGCCGGTGGTGCGGCCGTCGTGGAACGACCCGGTGCAGATTAAACAGCTGCTGGATATCGGCGCGCAAACCCTGCTGGTGCCGATGGTGCAGAACGCCGACGAAGCGCGGCTGGCGGTGAAAGCCACCCGCTACCCGCCCGCGGGCATTCGCGGCGTCGGCAGCGCGCTGGCCCGCGCCTCGCGCTGGAACCGCGTCCCGGATTATCTCCATCAGGCCAACGACGCGATGTGCGTGCTGGTGCAGATCGAAACCCGCGAAGCGCTCAACAATCTGCCGCAGATCCTCGATGTCGAGGGCGTGGACGGCGTGTTTATTGGCCCGGCGGATCTGAGCGCCGATATGGGCTTCAGCGGCAACCCGCAGCACCCGGAAGTGCAGGCCGCTATTGAGCGCGCCATCGGGCAAATTCGCGCAGCGGGCAAAGCGCCGGGGATCCTGATGGCCAGCGAGCCGCTGGCGAAGCGCTACCTGGAACTCGGCGCGCTGTTTGTCGCCGTCGGCGTCGATACCACCCTGCTGGCCCGCGGCGCGGAAGCGCTGGCGGCACGATTTGGCGCGGAAAAAACCGCCCAGGGTTCGTCAGGCGTCTATTAATACCCGCAGTACCCTACAAAATTCCCATTAGAGGAAAATGATAATGAGCGATACATCATCTGCCATCCCGGAAAAGTTCGATCCGGCTAATCAGCACAAGCAGCTGACGGCGCAGCAGCAGTCGGTTATCAACAAGCTCTTTCGCCGCCTGATCGTCTTTTTGTTTGTGCTGTTTATCTTTTCGTTTTTAGATCGCATCAATATCGGCTTTGCCGGGCTGACCATGGGGCAGGATCTGGGCCTTAACGCCACCATGTTCGGTCTTGCCACCACCCTGTTTTACGCCACCTACGTGATATTCGGCATTCCCAGCAACGTGATGCTCAGCATCGTTGGCGCTCGCCGCTGGATCGCCACCATCATGGTGCTGTGGGGCATCGCCTCCACCGCCACCATGTTCGCGACCGGGCCGAACAGCCTCTATATCCTGCGCATGCTGGTAGGCATCACCGAGGCCGGTTTTCTGCCCGGCATTCTGCTCTATCTGACTTACTGGTTTCCGGCCTTTTTCCGCGCCCGCGCCAACGCGCTGTTTATGATCGCGATGCCGGTGACCACCGCGCTGGGGTCGATCGTCTCCGGCTATATCCTGTCGATGGACGGCCTGCTGAACCTGCACGGCTGGCAGTGGCTATTCCTGCTGGAAGGATTCCCGTCGGTGCTGCTCGGTATTATGGTCTGGTTCTGGCTTGATGATTCGCCGTCGAAGGCGAAATGGCTGACCGCGGACGATAAAAAATGCCTGCAGGAGATGATGGATAACGACCGCCTGACGCTGGTCCAGCCGGAAGGGGCGATCAGCCATCACGCCATGCAGCAGCGCAGCCTGTGGCGGGAAGTGTTCACGCCAATCGTGCTGATGTACACCCTGGCCTACTTCTGCCTGACCAATACGCTCAGTGCGATCAGCATCTGGACGCCGCAGATCCTCAAAAGCTTTAACGAAAGCAGCAGCAATATCACCATCGGCCTGCTGGCGGCGATCCCGCAGATTTGTACCATTCTGGGGATGATCTACTGGAGCCGCCACTCCGATAAACATCAGGAGCGTAAGCACCACACCGCCCTGCCGTTCCTGTTCGCCGCCGCGGGCTGGCTGCTGGCGTCGGCCACCGATCACAACCTGATCCAGCTGCTCGGGATCGTGATGGCCTCCACCGGATCGTTTAGCGCAATGGCCATTTTCTGGACCACGCCGGATCAGTCAATCAGCCTGCGCGCCAGAGCAATCGGCATCGCGGTGATCAACGCGACGGGTAATATCGGATCGGCGCTCAGCCCCTTTATGATCGGCTGGCTGAAGGATATTACCGGCAGCTTCAGCAGCGGCCTGTGGTTCGTCGCCGCCCTGCTGGTCATCGGCGCGATGATTATCTGGGCGATTCCGATGAAAGGAACGCGTCCGCGCGCGACGCCGTAAGGAGCCGCCATGTGCCAGAGCCCGATAGCCAATATCGATATTAATAAAGAGTACGATGAGAGCCTGGGGACGGAAGATGTGCATTATCAATCGTTTGCCAGGATGGCGGAGTTCTTTGGCCGCGATATGCAGGCGCACCGTCACGACCAGTATTTTCAGATGCACTTTCTCGATACCGGGCAGATTGAGCTGCAGCTCGACGATCATCGCTATTCGGTGCAGGCGCCGCTGTTTGTCCTGACGCCGCCTTCGGTGCCGCACGCTTTTATCACCGAGTCCGATAGCGACGGTCACGTGCTGACGGTGCGCGAGGATCTGGTCTGGCCGCTGCTGGAGGTGCTCTATCCCGGCACGCGGGAGGCTTTTGGTCTGCCGGGCATCTGCCTGTCGCTGGCCGACAGGCCCGAGGAGCTGGCGGCGCTGGCGCACTACTGGCGGCTGATTGAACGGGAATCGACGTCGCAGCTGCCGGGGCGGGAACATACCCTGACGCTGCTGGCGCAGGCGGTGTTCACCCTGCTGCTGCGCAACGCGAAGCTTGACGATCACGCGGCCAGCGGGATACGCGGTGAGCTCAAGCTGTTCCAGCGGTTTAACCAGCTGATCGATGGCCACTACCATCAGCACTGGACGGTGCCGGATTACGCCAGCGAGCTGCATCTGACCGAATCCCGGTTAACCGATATCTGCCGCCGCTTCGCCAACCGGCCGCCCAAACGGCTGATTTTCGACAGGCAGCTGCGCGAAGCCAAGAGGCTGCTGCTCTTTTCCGACAGCGCGGTCAACGAGATAGCCTGGCAGCTGGGCTTTAAGGATCCGGCCTATTTTGCCCGCTTTTTTAACCGTTTAGTCGGCTGCTCGCCGAGCGCGTTCAGAACGCAAAAAGTACCGGTATCATAAGATCTTACCGGGGACGGCGCGGCGAGTTCGCAGCCGTCTGAGAGGCGGTAGCCCGGGCATGGCGCGTCAAGCGCCGCCCCCGGAGCAGAGCGCAGAGTCACTGAATTTCCCGGAGGCGATGCTGCGCATCTGTCCGGGCTATAAATTCAAAACCCGCCCTGACTTGTCGTCGGCTCACCGGGGAGCCTGGCCAGAAAATAGAAAAACCAACCCCCGATCACATAACCCAACCCCGCCTGAAAAGTACCGACCGTTGACCTAAAAGTCTCTTCACGAAAGCCGCGTTAACCGCTTCAATTAAACAACAAAAACAAAACATAAATTTAACATCGCATTCCGATTAATACTGAAGAGGTCACCTATGAAACCTGAAAATTTCCGTGCCGACGCTAAACGCCCGTTAACCGGTGAAGAGTACCTGAAGAGCCTGCAGGACGGCCGCGAAATCTATATCTACGGCGAACGCGTTAAGGACGTGACCACCCACCCGGCGTTCCGCAACGCCGCCGCCTCCGTCGCGCAGATGTACGACGCGCTGCATAAACCCGAGCTGCAGGATACCCTGTGCTGGAGCACCGATACCGGCAGCGGCGGCTATACCCACAAGTTCTTCCGCGTCGCGAAAAGCGCCGACGATCTGCGCCAGCAGCGCGACGCTATCGCCGAATGGTCGCGCCTGAGCTACGGCTGGATGGGACGTACCCCGGACTACAAAGCGGCATTCGGCTGCGCGCTCGGCGCAAACCCGGCGTTTTATGGCCAGTTTGAACAGAACGCCCGCAGCTGGTACACCCGCATTCAGGAAACCGGCCTCTACTTTAACCACGCCATCGTCAACCCGCCCATCGACCGCCATAAGCCGGCCGACGAAGTGAAAGACGTCTATATCAAGCTGGAGAAAGAGACCGATGCCGGGATTATCGTCAGCGGCGCGAAAGTGGTAGCCACCAACTCGGCGCTCACCCACTACAACATGATTGGCTTCGGCTCGGCGCAGGTGATGGGCGAAAATCCGGACTTCGCGCTGATGTTCGTCGCGCCGATGGACGCCGAAGGGGTCAAGCTTATCTCCCGCGCCTCCTATGAGCTGGTCGCCGGGGCAACCGGATCGCCCTACGATTATCCGCTCTCCAGCCGCTTCGACGAAAACGATGCGATCCTGGTGATGGATAATGTGCTGATCCCATGGGAAAACGTGCTGATCTATCGCGACTTCGATCGCTGCCGCCGCTGGACGATGGAGGGCGGCTTCGCCCGCATGTATCCGCTGCAGGCCTGCGTGCGTCTGGCCGTGAAGCTCGACTTTATCACCGCCCTGCTCAAGCGCTCGCTGGAGTGTACCGGCACCCTTGAATTCCGCGGCGTGCAGGCGGATCTCGGCGAAGTGGTGGCCTGGCGCAATATGTTCTGGGCGCTGAGCGACTCGATGTGCGCCGAAGCCACGCCGTGGGTTAACGGCGCGTATCTGCCGGATCACGCCGCGCTGCAAACCTATCGCGTGATGGCGCCGATGGCCTACGCCAAAATCAAAAACATTATTGAACGCAACGTCACCAGCGGCCTGATCTATCTGCCGTCCAGCGCCCGCGATCTCAATAATCCGCAGATCAACGAATACCTGGCGAAATACGTGCGCGGATCTAACGGCATGGATCACGTCGAGCGCATCAAGATCCTCAAACTGATGTGGGACGCCATCGGCAGCGAGTTTGGCGGCCGTCATGAACTGTACGAAATCAACTACTCCGGTAGCCAGGATGAGATTCGCCTGCAGTGCCTGCGTCAGGCGCAGAGCTCCGGCAACATGGACAAAATGATGGCGATGGTGGATCGCTGCCTGTCCGAGTACGACCAGAACGGCTGGACGGTGCCGCATCTGCACAACAATACCGATATCAACATGCTGGATAAGCTGCTGAAGTAACCGGCAGCGGGAGGTCACAATGCAATTAGATGAACAACGTCTGCGTTTTCGCGATGCCATGGCCAGTCTGTCGGCCGCCGTTAACGTCATCACCACCGAAGGCGAGGCGGGCCGCTGCGGTATCACCGCCACCGCGGTCTGTTCGGTGACCGATACGCCGCCGTCGGTAATGGTCTGCATCAACGCTAACAGCGCGATGAATCCGGTGTTCCAGGGCAACGGCAAGCTGTGCATCAACGTGCTGAACCACGAGCAAGAGGAGATGGCCCGCCACTTCGCCGGCATGACCGGGATGACGATGGATGACCGTTTCGGCCTCAGCGGCTGGCAAAAAGGCGCGCTGGGCCAGCCGGTGCTGAAAGGTGCGCTGGCGAGCCTCGAGGGTGAGATTAGCCAGGTGCAGACCATCGGTAGCCACCTGGTCTATCTGGTGGAAATCAGGAACATTACCCTGAGCCAGCAGGGCCACGGGCTGATTTACTTTAAGCGCCGCTTCCATCCGGTGATGATGGAGATGGACGTCGTGGCGTAGTTTTGCCTTCCCCTCTCTCGCGGGAGAGGGGATTACCTCGCTTCCCACCATCGTCACGGCGGGAATATTCCTGTGATCTCAATCACATATTTAAACCTACCGGGATTCCTGCCCAACCGCTTACCCTCGCAAGTGACCGCTTAACCCCGAATATAACCACTCACAGATTTACCCAACTTTACGCGCGCGACGTTCTGGCAAGATGGTCCCCAGCATAGCTAATCAATGCCTCCTCAAACCCTAACTAAACCCAGACGGCTTCGGCCCATTATTCATCTTATTAAGCCAGGTTTTACTATGGATACTAAAAAGTTATTCAAGCACATACCCTGGGTGATTCTTGGAATCATCGGGGCATTTTGCCTCTCGGTCGTCGCTCTGCGCCGCGGCGAGCACGTCAGTGCGCTGTGGATCGTGGTGGCGTCGGTTTCCGTCTACCTCGTCGCCTACCGTTATTACAGCCTGTATATCGCGCAAAAGGTCATGAAGCTCGACCCTACGCGCTCCACGCCTGCGGTGATTAACAACGATGGCCTGAACTACGTTCCGACCAACCGCTACGTACTGTTCGGCCACCACTTTGCCGCGATTGCCGGCGCCGGTCCGCTGGTGGGCCCGGTGCTCGCCGCGCAGATGGGCTACCTGCCGGGTACCCTGTGGCTGCTGGCGGGCGTCGTGCTGGCAGGAGCGGTGCAGGACTTTATGGTGCTGTTTATCTCCTCGCGCCGTAACGGTGCCTCGCTGGGGGAAATGATCAAGCAGGAGATGGGTCCGGTGCCGGGTTCCATCGCGCTGTTCGGCTGCTTCCTGATAATGATCATCATCCTTGCGGTGCTGGCGTTAATCGTGGTGAAAGCGCTGGCGGAAAGCCCGTGGGGCGTATTCACCGTCTGCTCGACCGTGCCGATTGCCCTGTTTATGGGTATCTATATGCGCTTCCTGCGTCCGGGCCGCGTGGGTGAAGTTTCAGTTATCGGTATCGTGCTGCTGGTGGCGTCCATCTGGTTCGGCGGCATCATTGCCCACGACCCGTACTGGGGCCCGGCGCTGACCTTTAAAGACACCACCATTACCTTTACCCTGATTGGCTACGCGTTCATCTCCGCGCTGCTGCCGGTATGGCTGATTCTGGCGCCGCGCGACTACCTGGCGACCTTCCTGAAAATTGGCGTGATCGTCGGCCTGGCGCTGGGTATCGTTATCCTCAACCCGGACCTGAAAATGCCGGCGGTGACCCAGTACATTGACGGTACCGGTCCGCTGTGGAAAGGCGCGCTGTTCCCGTTCCTGTTTATCACTATCGCCTGCGGCGCGGTCTCCGGCTTCCACGCCCTGATCGCCTCCGGCACCACGCCGAAGCTGCTGGCTAACGAAACCGACGCCCGCTTTATCGGCTACGGCGCGATGCTGATGGAATCTTTCGTCGCTATCATGGCACTGGTAGCGGCCTCAATTATCGAACCGGGCCTCTACTTCGCGATGAACACCCCGCCGGCGGGTCTGGGCATCACCATGCCGAACCTGCACGAAATGGGCGGTGAGAACGCCGCGCTGATTGCCGCGCAGCTGAGGGATGTCACCGCACACGCGGCAGCGACCGTCAGCTCCTGGGGCTTCGTGATCTCACCTGAGCAAATCCTGCAAACCGCGAAAGATATCGGCGAACCGTCGGTACTGAACCGCGCGGGCGGCGCGCCGACGCTGGCCGTGGGTATCGCTCATGTGTTCCACAAAATCATCCCGATGGCGGATATGGGCTTCTGGTACCACTTCGGTATTCTGTTTGAAGCGCTGTTTATCCTTACCGCGCTGGATGCCGGTACCCGTGCAGGCCGCTTTATGCTGCAGGATCTGCTGGGCAACTTCGTGCCGTTCCTCAAGAAAACCGATTCGCTGGTGGCCGGTGTTATCGGTACCGCGGGCTGCGTCGGCCTGTGGGGCTACCTGCTGTATCAGGGCGTGGTCGACCCGCTGGGCGGCGTGAAGAGCCTGTGGCCGCTGTTCGGTATCTCTAACCAGATGCTGGCCGCCGTGGCGCTGGTGCTCGGCACCGTGGTGCTGGTCAAAATGCAGCGCACCAAATATATCTGGGTCACCGTGATCCCGGCCGCATGGCTGCTGCTGTGCACCACCTGGGCGCTGGGTCTGAAACTGTTCAGCACCAACCCGCAGATGGAAGGCTTCTTCTTCATGGCGCAGCAGTATAAAGAGAAGATCGCCGCCGGCGGCGAACTGACCGCGCAGCAGATTGCCAACATGAACCATATCGTGGTGAACAACTACACTAACGCGGGTCTGAGCATTCTGTTCCTGGTGGTGGTTTACAGCATCATCTTCTACGGCATCAAAACCTGGCTCAACGTGCGCAACAATAAAGTGCGTACCGACAAAGAGACCCCGTACGTGCCGGTACCGGAAGGCGGCGTGAAGACCTCTTCCCATCACTAAACCTTAATGCCGGATGGCGCTACGCTTATCCGGTCTACACAAACGAATGTTTGTAGGCCGGATGAGGCGCTAGCCGCCATCCGGCTTTATTCGTTCTCTGGGACTCACAATGTTTGGTAACTTAGGTCAGGCAAAAAAATACCTCGGTCAGGCAGCGAAAATGCTGATTGGCATTCCGGATTACGATAATTACGTCGAGCATATGCAGACTAACCATCCGGACAAGCCGTACATGACCTACGATGAATTCTTTCGCGAACGCCAGCAGGCCCGCTACGGCGGCGACGGCAAAGGCGGCGTACGCTGCTGCTAATGGAGGCAAACATGGCACCGATTGCAGTCACCCTGCTCACCGGTTTTCTTGGCGCGGGTAAGACCACCCTGCTGCGCCATATCCTGAACGAACGGCACGGCTTTAAAATTGCCGTTATCGAAAACGAATTTGGCGAAGTCGCCGTCGATGACCAGCTTATCGGCGATCGCGCCACGCAGATTAAAACCCTGACCAACGGCTGCATCTGCTGTACCCGCTCCAACGAGCTGGAAGACGCCCTGCTCGATCTGCTCGACAGCCGCGATCGCGGAGAAATTGATTTTGACCGGCTGGTGATCGAATGTACCGGCATGGCCGACCCCGGCCCGATCATCCAGACCTTTTTCTCTCACGATGTGCTGTGTGAACGCTATCTGCTGGATGGCGTGATTGCGCTGGTTGACGCGGTGCATGCCGACCAGCAGATGAATCAGTTCACCATTGCCCAGTCGCAGGTGGGCTACGCCGATCGTATCCTGCTCAGCAAAACTGACGTGGCGGGCGACAGCGACAAGCTCCGCGAACGGCTGATGCGTATTAACGCCCGCGCGCCGATTTACAACGTCACCCACGGCGATATCGACCTGAATCTGCTGTTTAACACCAGCGGCTTTATGCTGGAAGAGAACGTGGTCAGCAGCAAACCGCGCTTCCACTTTATGGCCGATAAGCAGAACGACGTGTCGTCTATCGTGGTGGAGCTGGATTATCCGGTGGATATCAGCGACGTGTCGCGGGTGATGGAAAACCTGCTGCTCACCTTTGCTGAACAGCTGATGCGCTATAAAGGGATGCTATGGATCGACGGCGAGCCCAACCGCCTGCTGTTCCAGGGCGTTCAACGGCTATACAGCGCCGACTGGGACCGGCCGTGGGGCGATGAGCGGCCGCACAGTACCCTGGTGTTTATTGGGATACAGCTTCCGGAAGATGAGATTCGCACCGCATTTGCGAGCCTGCGCAAGTAGTCATGTCGCTCGCCCCCCTCTTCTGGAGGGGGAATGCGCGGCTGAAATGTAAAATTTCGTTCTTATATGTAACAATAGAAATGTTTTTGGAAATAATTAGAAAGCCAATTATTGCGTCTACAACCGCTTTTTCTCACCCGTTCAGCGAATATTTAGCCAAAAGATTCAACTCACGCTCAACGGCTAAAGATTACCCATTGACTCCGCAGTAAAAACAACTAACAAACAACACAAATAAATATATCTAATAACAAAATTAGCATAAAGCAGTCATCACTTGCTGATTTGCAGTCATAAAAATCGATTGTTAAGGTGCCCTCCGCGTAATGTAATGATGAGGCATAAAACATGAAAAAGCTGAATATCCTTCTTCTCTCGGCGTTGACTGCCGTCTCGGGATCCGCACTCGCGATGGGCGGCACCGTTGAGCAGGGCAAGAACTTCACCAACCTGAATCTGGAAATGGGGAAATCCTCCTCTGGCCTGTATGTGGAAAGCAACTGGCTCAAAAATACCGATGACGGTACCCAGACAGGCGGCGTCGGCGCGGGTTATAACCTGGAACTCGGCCCGGTGATGTTCAATGCCGGCGCGAAAGCCATCTACCTCGGCCCTAAAAAAGGCGATAACGGCGTGGCCTTCCCCATCGGCGGCGGCGTCAACGTTGCCCTGACCGACAGCATCCATCTCTATGGTGAGGGCTATGCCGCACCGGAGGGCCTGAACAATAGCGTCAAAAACTACGTTGAAGCCAACGGCGGCGTAAGCTGGACGCCAATCACCCCGGTCACGCTGAAAGTGGGCTATCGCCATGTCAGCGTCGACGGCAAAGATGGCCGTCCGGGCCACACGCTGATTGACGGCGCCTATGTCGGCGGCGGGGTTACCTTCTGATGAACGGCCGCTTCGCCGCGCTTTGCGTTTTGAGCTTCACCGTGCTGCTGTCAGGCTGCGTCCAGTACAAATGGGTGAAGCCGGGCGTCAGCGATACGGAGATGAATAAAAAGCTCACGGAATGCGAAGCGCAGGCGCTGATCGATCTCCCCCCGGATAACGTTGTTACCGGTTCAAGCTCGGAAAAAACGGACAAAAAGAACAAGAAAAAGGATATTTCCACCAGCTATACGGTCGAGGACGCCAATGAGGGGCGCAGAGATACGCTCGTCGACAGCTGCATGTTTAAGAGCGGCTGGGATAAGATTGAAGTTCAGTGAACACAAAAAAACCTGCCGGATGGCAGGTTTTTGTCTTTCACGCCGTTATTTATGCACGACTACCAGCTTCTGATTCACAAACTCTTTAATCCCGAGATCGGAAAGCTCGCGGCCAAACCCGGAACGCTTAACGCCGCCAAACGGCAGCTCCGGCGCGGTATCGGTTAGCCAGTTGATATAGACCATCCCGGTTTCAATCCGCGAGGCCATGCGTTTCGCTCTTTCGATATCCTGGCTGAATACGGCTCCGCCAAGGCCATAGTGCGAATCGTTAGCCAGCTTCACCGCCTCATCGTCATCTTTCACCACGTAGATTTGCGCAACCGGGCCGAAGAACTCTTCGAAGTAAGCCGGGTTATCGCGGGTAATACCGGTGAGTATGGTGGGCTCGAAAAAGCTGCCCTCCCGCTGCACGGGTTTACCGCCCAGGTGCAGCTTCGCGCCGTTTTTCACCGCGTCGTTCACCTGCCTGGTCAGTGTATCCAGCGCATCTTTTGAGGAGAGCGGCCCCAGCGTCGTGCTCTCATCCAGCGGATCGCCGATTTTCACCTGACGGAAGGCCTCGGTAAACTGGCTCAGGAACGAGTCGGCAATTTTTTCATGCAGGATAAAGCGCTTCGCCGCGGTGCACACCTGGCCTGCATTGTTGAGCCGCGCCTGCACGCCGATCTTCACCGCCTCCGCCAGATCGGCATCGTCCAGGACCACAAAGACATCGTTTCCGCCCAGTTCAAGCGTCGCTTTCTTGATGTGTTTAGCCGCCTGCGCCGCCACCACGCCACCGGCTTTTTCCGACCCGGTCAGGGCCGCACCCTGTACGCGATCGTCGGCGATAATCTTCGCCACCTGATCCTGAGAAATAAACAGATTAGTCCACGCCCCTTCCGGCGCACCGGCTTCGCGTACCAGGTGGGCGAAGGTTTCCGCACAGTGCGGGACGATGCTGGCATGTTTGGCGATAACCGGGTTCCCCGCCGCCAGGTTCGGCGCCAGCACGCGCATCAGCTGATAATAAGGGAAGTTCCACGGTTCTACCGCCATCAACACGCCGATAGGATGGTGTTCAACCCAGGCTTCGCCCAGTTCTGACGGATATTTTACCGGCGCCAGAAACTGTTTGGCGTTGTCGGCATAGTAACGAGCAATTTGCGCGCACAGCTTCACTTCACCGCGGCTTTGCTCAATCAGTTTGCCCATCTCCTGGCTGGCGATTTTCGCCAACTCTTCAACCCGGCTGTCGATCAAGTCCGCCAGTTTATGCAGTACCGGCAGGCGCTGGTCAATATCCCCTTTCGCCCACGGCGAATGATAAAGCGCATCCGCCTTCTGCAGAGCCGCTTCTACGTCCGCATCACTGTGTGCCGGAAACTCTTTAATAAGCTGGTTATTGGCAGGATTCACCGTCTGATAAGCCATATCGTATGTCTCCTTGTTATCGCTGTTAACGCAGTCATAAATACCGCACAGGATATTAAGGGTAGTCGAGATAGCTGAGGATGCGGCCAAACTCAGAGAGATACAGAATTTTCCAGAAATGAAACGTAGCGCGCTATCGGCATAAATCGCTCAGGAATAAAAACATAATATCAATGAGTTAGTGAATAACGGCCCGAATGTCCTCCTCCGACAAACCGGTAATTCTCAGCACCGTTTCCAGGGCCATACCTTCGGCAACCATCGTTTGAGCAATACGCAGCGCTTCGGCCCGCGGCCCCTCCTCAACGCCCTCAAGTCGACCTTCCCGCTTCCCCTGCCTGCGCCCCACTTCACGTAACCTTTCGGCGATAGTCATGAGCTTCTCCTTATGCTGCGGAACACGCTGGGCCACTTCGCGGATAAATTCCCCCAATCGAAACACTTTTCCCAAATGAATCAGGTAATTAAACAGCGTTTTTAGCTGCCTGTCATTAGCGTATCCGCTAAGCAAAATGGCCGTCAGAGGTTCCACAATGCCCAGCAAATCGCGCTGACGAATAGGTTTTTGCATCAGCTCCAGTCAGGCGACTCTTCGATGCTGGACAATTTCGTCATCAGGCACGACGGTAATATCCACCAGCGGAAACGGCATGGTATAAACAGCTATCCCTCTCAGCTAAGGAGCCCACCGTGAGCCATACGCGCGATATTCAGCAAACCTTCTGGCGCGACGAACATCTGCCCTGGCTGGAGCTGCGCAGTACCTGGAACAGCCGCCAGGCCTATAAACGTCATCGCCATCCGCAGCTCTCCGTGGGGGCGATTATCGAGGGGGAAACGCGCTGTATCTGCAACGGGCAGGAGTATCTGCTGCGGCCGGGCGATCTGATTATTATCCCCGCCCAGGCCCCCCACAGCTGCAATCCGCGCGACGGCCAGCCGCGCAGCTACCATATGCTCTATCTCGAGCTAAGCTGGTGCCGACGACAGCTGGCCAACGATGCGCATCAAGAACGGTTAATAGCCTCCCAGCCGGTAATACGCGATGCCGAACTGTTTGCCCGGTATTTGCAGATCGTGGAATTGATGAGCCAGCAGAACACCGCCACGTTACCCGAAAGCGTCGCCCGATTGCTGCGCGGCCTGCCGCTGCGCCCGCTCGCGCCTGTGGCGCTTAGCCAAACCAGCGCGCGTTTGTTCAGTCGTCTGGCAACCAATCTGCAGGCGCCGCCGACGCTGGATAGCCTCGCCGATGAGTTTGCGCTGCGCAAAGAGACGCTGATCCGCGCCTTCAAGCAGGATACCGGCCTGACGCCCGCCAGCTTTATCAATATCGCGCGGATTGAGTTCGCCAAAACGCGCCTGCGGGCCGGGGATAATATCGCCGATGTCGGCTACCAGGCCGGGTTTGCCGACCAGAGCCACTTTCATAAAACCTTTGTCAGCTATACCGCCGCCACGCCGCGCCAGTATGCGCAGTCCCGATCAATAACAGACAATAATTAGCGTTTACGCTGGCGTAAGGTGACCTCAGATTAATACTGAGGTTGCTATGGACATACTCGCTACGCTCTTTCCCTCCGCCTTCCCCGCGCTGGCGCTCTCCCATTTTGTCGCCCTGCTGAGTCCCGGGCCGGATTTTTTTCTGCTGGTGGGCTACGCCATCCGCTATCGCCTGCGCGGCAGCGTCGGCCTGTGTCTCGGCATTGCCGCCGGAAACGGTCTGTATATTCTTCTGGCCATTATCGGCTGGGAGATCCTGCGCCAGGCGCCGCTGCTGTTTACGGTGATTGAGCTGCTGGGCGCGGCGTATTTGCTGTGGATTGGCAGCCTGCTGCTCAGAAGCCGCCCGGCCACGCTGGCGCTGCACGGCGCCTCGGCTTCGCGCCCGCCGCTGGTGAAACAGCTTTTTCTCGGGCTGGGTTCTTCGCTGCTCAATCCGAAAAACGCGCTGTTCTACCTCGCGCTGATGACCTCCCTGCTGGGCCCGAACGTCACGCTGGTGCAGCAGGCCGTCAGCGGAGCCTGGATGACCAGCGTGGTGTTGATATGGGATCTGTTGCTGGTCACGCTGATTGCGCTACCGTCGGTGCAGCGCCGCCTTTCCGCCGTCGTCTGGCGAGTCGAGCGTACGGCCGGCGGCGTATTGATGGCTTTTGGTTGTTGGATTGTGTGGCAGTTTTTGCACGAGTTCGCCGTCAGGCTATATGCTTAAGCTTATGGAAAAACTCGCTGAACTGAAACGCGCCAAGCTGCTGGCGCTCTCGCTGCTGCTGATTGCAGCCGCCATTTTTATCACTACCCTCGTGCTGCCGCCAACGCCATGGGTCGGTGCGCTAAAGGCTATTTCCGAAGCGGCAATGGTCGGCGCGCTGGCGGACTGGTTTGCGGTCGTGGCGCTGTTCCGCCGTATTCCGCTGCCGTTCGTTGCGCGGCATACGGCGATTATTCCGCGTAATAAGGACCGGATTGCCGATAATCTCGGCTATTTCGTGCAGGAAAAATTTCTCGATACGCCGTCGCTGGTGGCGCTGATCCGGCGCTATGAACCAGCGCTGATGCTCGGTAACTGGTTCAGCCAGCCGGAAAACGCGCGGCGGGTCGGCCAGCATCTGCTGCAGGTGATGAGCGGGTTTCTCGAGCTCACCGACGACGCGCGCATTCAGCGGCTGCTGCGTCGGGCGGTGCATAAAGCGATTGATAAGGTCGATTTAACCCAAACCAGCGCTATGATGCTGGAGGGGCTGACGCGCGACAACCGTCACCAGAAGCTGCTCGATTCGCTGATTAGCCAGCTGATCGCCCTGCTCCAGCGCGACAGCTCGCGGGCGTTTATTGCCCGCGGTATCGTGCACTGGCTGGAGACCGAGCATCCGCTTAAAGCCAGGCTGCTGCCTACCGAATGGCTCGGCGAGCACAGCGCTGAAATGGTTACCGATGCGGTTAACACGCTGCTCGACGAAGTGAGTCAGGATCGCGCCCATCAGATCCGCCAGGCCTTCGATCGCGCGGCGCTAAAGCTGATCGACAACCTGAAGTCCGATCCGCTAATGGCGGAAAAAGCGGACAATATCAAAGCGTATCTGAAAAACGATGAGACCTTTAACCGCTATCTGGGCGAGGTATGGGCCGATCTGCGCGGCTGGGTTAAAAACGATGTTAATAGTGACGATTCACGCATTAAGCAGCGCATTGCCGAAGCCGGTCAGTGGTTTGGCGAAACGCTGCTCCACGATGCGGCGCTGCGCGAATCGCTGAACGAACATCTTGAGCAGGCGGCGCACCGGGTGGCCCCGGAGTTTGCCGCCTTCCTGACGCGCCATATCAGCGATACGGTCAAAAGCTGGGACTCCCGCGATATGTCCCGACAAATCGAGCTGAACATTGGTAAGGACCTGCAGTTTATCCGCATCAACGGCACGCTGGTTGGCGGCACTATCGGTCTGCTGCTGTGGCTGTTTTCACAAATTCCGGCGCTGCTGCATTTACATATTTAATTCAACTTTTTGTTTTTAATGTATTTCTTACATGAATACACATTAACCATTAAAAACACATGGATATTTAGGTTGACCCTAAATTTATTGCAGTGTGAAGTGCTGAAATAGTGCGCGCATAAACGGCTATTTATGGCGTAGAGACTCAACAAGGAGCCCACCGATGTTGCAATGGATGACCCGTTTTTTCGCCCGCCATTCCGCCACGCTTTTCTTCCCGGCAGCGCTGATCCTCTATGACTTTGCCGCCTATCTGACCACCGATCTTATCCAGCCGGGGATTATCCACGTGGTGCGCGACTTTGACGCCGACGTGGCGCTGGCTCCCGCCTCGGTCAGCCTGTATATGGCCGGCGGCATGGCGCTACAGTGGCTTCTCGGGCCGCTCTCCGATCGTATCGGCCGCCGTCCGGTGCTGCTCACCGGCGCGCTGATCTTTACCCTGGCCTGCTTCGCGACCCTGTTCACCACCTCAATGGAGCAGTTCCTCGCCGCGCGCTTTGTTCAGGGCACCAGCATCTGTTTTATCGCTACGGTTGGCTACGTCACCGTGCAGGAGGCGTTCGGCCAGACAAAAGCCATTAAGCTGATGGCGATTATTACCTCGATCGTGCTGATCGCGCCGATCATTGGCCCGCTCTCCGGCGCGGCGCTGATGCACTTCGTGCACTGGAAAGTGCTGTTCGGGATTATTGCCGTCATGGGGTTTATCGCCTGGCTGGGGCTGCTGCTGAATATGCCGGAGACCGTCCGGCGCGGCGACGTCCCCTTCAGCGCCAGCGGCGTGCTGCGCGATTTCCGCGATGTTTTCCGCAACCGCGTTTTTCTGTTCGGCGCCGCCACGCTCTCGCTCAGCTATATTCCACTGATGAGCTGGGTTGCGGTCTCGCCGGTTATCCTGATTGACGACGGCGGGCTGACCACCGCCGAGTTCGCCTGGACCCAGGTGCCGGTCTTCAGCGCAGTGATTATTGCCAACCTGTCGGTAGCGCGCTGGGTCAAAGACCCGACGCGCCCGCGCTTTATCTGGCGCGCGGTGCCCATCCAGATGACCGGGCTGGCGATCCTGATCCTTGGCAACCTGCTGTGGCCGCACGTCTGGCTGTGGTCGGTAATCGGCACCTGCTTTTACGCCTTCGGCATCGGGCTGATCTTCCCAACGCTGTTCCGCTTTACCCTGTTTTCCAACGATCTGCCAAAGGGCACCGTTTCCGCGTCGCTGAATATCGTGATCCTTAGCGTCAGCGCGCTCTCTATCGAAGCGGCGCGCTGGCTGTGGTTTAACGGCGGCAGGCTGCCTTTTCATCTGCTGGGGGTGGCGGCGGGGATCGCGGCCGCGTGCTGTCTGGCGGGTTTATTAAGCCGGATACGCCAGCAGCCGGAAGCCGAGCTGGCGCAGGAGTAGCCCACATTAGCTACTCCACGGTCCAGGCTTCACTAAAGCTCTCGTCGGCGAACAGCTCCGTCAGGCCGCTGATCTGTTTCAGACGCAGCACCTCGTCCGCATCCATACCGAGCTCTTCGCCGATGCGCCGATCGTCCCAGCCCTGGCGATGTAAATCGCGGACGATGTCGGACATCGCCGCGATCTGATGTTTGCCCCTGGCGCGATTATGGCGAATGGTGGCGGCGATGCGCTCTTTCTGCCCTTCGCGCTCGGCATTGATGAGCGTCACCGGAAGATAACCATGCAGGCGCCGGCTCAGCTCCGGGCGACTCTTACCAATCAGGTGGCGATGAAAGCCGTCGACAACCAGGTGCCGTCGCTGCTGGCGAGCCACCACTACCGGTTGGGTAAAACCATCCAGTTCGATAGAGCGTTCCAGCAGCTTTTTTTCCACCGTCGCCATCACGTTGGGGTTGTAGTCATTCGCCTCAACCGTTTTGGCCTCGACCCACAGCACGCAGTCCACCGGCTCGCGGCAGAAGGGACTGTGCTGGTGGATCAGGCTCTTCAGCTCGTTAATCGCTTTGATTTTCAGGTCAATATCGTCAAACGACTCGAGATACTCAATCACTGTCTTAGCCACATCCGGTGACATCAAAGCGTCCTCCACTCTTTACGTTTGTTACTCACCAGCCGACAGTAGCGCTCATAGTGCTTTGGCTGCGTCGGGCTGAACGACAGCATCCGGCACCAGAAATCGTTTTTCAGCAGCGTCTTGCAGATGCGGCGCCATGAGGGAACATCGCGATAGCCGAGATCTTTTTCCTGCTCGTCGGGAATATCGACAGGGAAACCGCGGGTCTGGTACCAGTGCAGATAAATAGCGATTTTATTACGGTAATGCTCGGCGGTTTTTTCCGGCATGCTGTCGAGCAGAAAGAGCGCATACTCGCGCCAGCTAAAATGCGCCGGTTTGCGGATTTTGGTCTTCAGCGCAAAGTAGTCGCCGCTGGCGTTGGCGTAAATCGCGCCGCTGTGCGCCCCGCAGACCCGACGGCACATCCGCTCCCAGGTCTCCGGCTCAAGAATGTGATAAAGCCACAGCCCGCGCCGCTGCTCGGGGCCGAAGGGCTCGCAGACGCGCATATTTTTCAGCGGTACGCCAGCGCGGTGCATCAGGTCATAGAGCGGGTTGTAGGGGAGCCGCGATTTGTGATTAAAGATCCAGATGTCGCGGGTCCGCCAGTCATAGAGGGGATAGCAGGTGTAGCTGAACCCTTCCGGCGAGGCGGTGGTCCATGGTTTATCGTCCTCAAAGCGCAGTTTGGTCGGCGAAGTGAGCGCCATATAGCGATGCAGCGACTCGTCGGTGCGGATGCCGATCAGCGAAGCGAGACTACGCCCCGCAGCCAGCCAGTGGGAAAAGGCCGGTATAAACGCTTCAAAGGTCATTTCCGGCTGATAAAAAGGGAAAAAACCGGCATCAGTGATGGCGTCATCCGGCGGTTGCCTGACCCATTCAACCCCGGCCCGCCAGGCGACCCATTCCGGCTCATGCTGCGATACGCCGCTCACCGTGGTCATCGGCAGCGCCACCCAGTAGAAGCGGCTCACCACGTCCTGATAGCGCTCTTTCATATTTTGTACGTGCTGGATGGTTAATAAATACTGCGCTTCCCAGTCCACGAACAATACCGCAAACTTTTTCCCTTTTTTACGCGCAACGGCCGCCGCCAGATGAAATAATACCGTCGAGTCTTTACCACCCGAAAAAGATAAACAGACCTGCTCGAAAGTATCAAATACCCAATCCAGGCGCATCAGAGCAGCGTCAAAAACATTCATATTCAGTTTTACGCGTTTCATCCTTCACCCCTGATAAATGAATCGCCGTCAGAATGTACTTATAGAAAAATCCCGTAAGCCAGATAACCTGAAAACAGGTTCATAGATTATTCATCCAGATACCGAACATGCTGAAAAAAGGCGAGCACGACTAAATGTTATTCACACCATAAAAATCATACTATCTCATTTAAATTCATAAAGTTACGAGAATAACTCCTATTATCTTCGTTTTCTCGGGAATGCTGTGATCTCAGTCACAATTCTCCGCCAACCGAGGTCATCAATATCCTTTATTGCGGCCAAAAACATCACGCCATATCGCAACTGACTCTCCGCGATCGGATATAATCAGCGGCCCTGATTCACCGTAACAATAAAGATTAAGGAACGCCATGAGCGATATCGATCTCAGCCCGCCGCAACGCGATCTGCTGCGCGAGAAGCTGTCTAAATACTGCGAAGAGAATTTTGAGCTGGAGCTGGAGCAATTTGACGCGGAATTCTTTGTCGACTTTATTGCGAAAGAGCTGGGTCCGATGTTTTATAACGCCGGGATTGATGCGGCCATCGCCACCCACCTTGCGTGGGGCGATCGGATTCAGGAAGAGATGGATCTGAAAAAAGTCTATTAGCGGAAGATCAATAAATACCCATACAAAATGTGGCTATAATGCGACCTCTTTCATCATCTCCCGTGTACGGGGAAGGAAAACCATGTCGCTTATCACCGATCTACCCGCCATTTTTGACCACTTCTCCGCAGCCCGCCAGCAGGGTTTCCTCACGGTCATGGAGCTTAAAGAGCAAAATATTCCGCTGGTTGGCACCTACTGCACCTTTATGCCGCAGGAGATCCCGTTGGCCGCGGGCGCGGTGGTGGTGTCGCTGTGCTCCACCTCCGACGAGACGATTGAAGAGGCGGAAAAGGATCTGCCGCGCAACCTCTGTCCGCTGATAAAAAGCAGCTACGGTTTTGGCAAGACCGACAAATGCCCCTATTTCTACTTTTCCGACCTCGTGGTGGGCGAAACCACCTGCGACGGCAAAAAGAAAATGTACGAATACATGGCCGAATTCAAAGCCGTGCACGTGATGCAGCTGCCGAACAGCGCCAGCGATGATGCCTCGCGGGCGCTGTGGAAAGCGGAAATTTTGCGCCTGCAGAAGGTGGTGGAAGATCGCTTTGGTACGCCGATTACCGAAGCCGCCCTGCGCGAGGCGATTCTCCTCAAGAACCGCGAACGGCGGGCGCTGGCGAACTTTTATCGCGTCGGGCAGCTCAACCCGCCCGCGCTCAGCGGCAGCGATATTTTAAAAGTGGTCTACGGCGCGACCTTCCGCTTCGATAAAGCGGCGCTGATCGATGAGCTCAACGACATGGCCGATCGGGTACGCCTGCAGTGGCAAGAGGGCAAACGGCTGGCGGCGCGGCCGCGTATTCTGATCACCGGCTGCCCGATCGGCGGCGCGGCGGAAAAAGTGGTGAAGGCCATTGAGGACAACGGCGGCTGGGTGGTCGGTTTTGAAAACTGCACCGGCGCGAAAGCCACCGAGCGCTGCGTGGAGGAGACGGGCGACGTTTACGACGCCCTGACCGATAAATATCTCGCCATCGGCTGCTCCTGCATCTCGCCGAACGACCAGCGCCTGTCCCTGCTTAGTCAAATGGTAGAAGAGTACCAGGCCGACGGAGTGGTAGACGTCATTCTGCAGGCCTGCCATACCTACGCGGTGGAGTCGCTGGCGATAAAACGCCACGTGCGCCAGCAGCACGACATCCCCTATATCGCCATTGAGACCGACTATTCGACGGCGGATATCGGCCAGCTCAGCACCCGCGTGGCGGCCTTTATTGAGATGCTTTAGGAGCGCGCGTGACCGTTACCGTAGGGATTGATTCCGGATCGACCGCCACCAAAGGCATCCTGCTTGAAGACGGCGTGATTCAGCGCCGCTTTCTCTGCCCGACGCCGTTTCGCCCCGCCGACGCCATCGTTGAGGCGTGGGAAACGCTCCGCGCAGGCCTGAGCGAGCGCCCCTTTTTAACCTTAACCGGCTACGGTCGCCAGCTGGTGGATTTTGCCGATAAGCAGGTCACCGAGATCTCGTGCCACGGGCTCGGCGCGCGGCTGCTGGCCCCGCAGACCCGGACGGTCATCGATATCGGCGGCCAGGACAGCAAGGTTATCCAGCTGGACGACGCGGGTAATCTCACCGATTTCCTGATGAACGATAAATGCGCGGCGGGCACCGGGCGCTTTCTGGAAGTGATCTCGCGTACGCTGGGGGCCAGCGTCGAACAGCTCGACAGCATCACCGAAGGCGTTGAACCCCATACGATTACCAGCATGTGCACGGTATTCGCCGAATCCGAGGTCATCAGCCTGCGTTCGGCCGGGGTGCCGCCGGAGGCGATCCTCGCCGGGGTGATCAACGCCATGGCCCGACGCAGCGCCAATTTTATCGGCCGTCTGTCGGCGCAGGGGCCGCTGCTGTTTACCGGCGGCGTCAGCCACTGCACGGCCTTCGCGCGGAGGCTTGAGGGGCACGTGGGTATGGCGGTACAAACGCATCCCGACGCGCAGTTTGCCGGGGCGATCGGCGCGGCGCTGATCGGCTTACGTCAGAGGAGCCGCCGGTGACGGAATATCTGTTTTTATTTCACTCAACGGTGGGGGTAGTGCGGATGCGCAAAGCCCTGCAGGCGGCGGGAGCGTCCTTCCGGGTGAAGGACATTCCGCGCCAGCTGCGCGGCGGCTGCGGGCTTTGTATTTATCTGAGCTGTGAGCCGGGCGAAGAACAGAAGTGGATTCTCCCCGGCCAAACGGCAGCCCTGTTTCGCGTCGCCGGGGATGATTATCAGCTGCTGGCTCAGTTTCCGCCGCAGGCGTAACCAGCGCGCGAATCATCGCCCGGCGGCGTACAGCGCGCACAATATCCGGGTTTGTTCCCTCAGCCCAGCAGCTGGCGCACGCAGGATTTAAACACCCGCACGCCATCCGCCAGCGCGGCGCGGTCGAAGTGCATCTCCGGATGATGCAGCCCCGGCAGCAGGTCGCAGCCCAGCCCCCAGAACCCGCCCTTCACCTCTGGACGCAGGCGCAGGTAGTGGAAAAAGTCTTCACTGCCCGGCGTGCTTTTCGCGTCGGTTAATCCGGCATCGCCAAAGACCTCGCGAATCGCCTGGCTGACGATAGCCGTAGCCTGTTCGTCGATAATCGCGGCGGGCATCTCCTTGACGATCTGGATATCAACGGTGGCGCCATAAGCCGCCGCGCTGCTCTCTATCGCCCGCACCACCCGCTCTTTCAGCGTCGCCATGCCGTCATTTTCCGCGCTGCGCAGATCCCAGCACACGTGCGCTTTCGCCGGCACCGAGTTGGTTACCCCCGCATCGCACAGAAAGCGCGTCGCTTTAGCGCTCCAGGTCAGCGAAGGCGCCAGATGAATCCCGTTTACCGCCTGCACCGCGTGCGACGCGGCATCCAGCGCGTTAACGCCCAGGTGAGGCCGGGCGGCATGCGCGGCTTTGCCATGGAAATCGACCATCACCGTCGCCGAGGCGGAGTAGTACATCGCCGGCACCGCCTTGCCCTTCGGGCACTCCTCCAGCGGCCTGAGGTGGAAGCCGAACAGCATCTCCACGTCGTCCAGCACGCCCGCTTCCGTCAGCGCGATCGCCCCGGTGCCCAGCTCTTCGGCGGGCTGAAAGAGTATTTTCAGCTTCCCGCGCTTCACCAGCCCTTCGGCGAGGATCTCTTCCGCGGCGGTCAACACCACCGAAGAGTGCCCGTCATGGCCACAGGTATGGCGAGCCTCTAAGCGGCCATCGATGATATGGCCCAGCGCATCCATATCCGCCCGCAGCGCCACGACCGGCCCCGGCTTACCGCTATCCAGCAGCGCAACAATGCCGGTGGTGCCGCCGACGTTGCGCTGAACCTGAAACCCCGCGGCTTCTAATACATCGCCGATGTATGCCGACGTTTTGTGCTCCTCAAAGCCCAGTTCAGGGATTTGATGCAGATAATTGAAATGCTCTAAAGTTCGCGACACGTCTTACTCCTTGCCTTCTATTATGCAATCACGCGCATGACCAGCATGGCGATGACGGCATTGATAACGCTCACCGCCATCAGCAGCGGCCAATATTTTTTCGGGACATCCGCCACGCCGAGCAGGCGCCCCATGTACTGAAGCTGCGAACCCATGAGGAAAATCGCCGGGATGAGAATCGTGATATCCGCCACGTTAAGGGTGCCTTTGCTCAACAGGCTCACCGCCACGCCGGTTCCCGCAGAGGCGGAGAGCCAGGAGGTCAGCAATACGGTAATGGCTTCACCCGGCAGGCCAAACAGGCCCATCAGCGGCGCGCAGACGTGGCCGATGATCTGCATCACGCCGAGCAAATTGAGCATTTCAGCGATCACGTAGGCCATTAATACATTCGGCATCAGATTGTTGATGGCGATATTAAATCCTTTGCGTGCACCGATAACAAAAATATCGAACGGGTTACTACCGACTTTTGCCGAATTATTCATTTTCAAAATCCCTTTTATAAGCGGTATTCAGAACCAGACGCGTGATTGCCGCGCCGACAAATTTCAGCACAAACATTAAAAGCAGCGGAATAATGATAGGAATGGTTAACGAAGCGAAAAGCGCTGAGCCAATCGAGAAGTAGTTATTAATCAGGCCGGCGCCGGAATATTGCCAGGCGCCCATAATAACCAGATCCTTACGATTTATTTTGTCGCTGTCATACAGCTCTTTGGTCAGCGCCGCGCCGGCATCGGTACTCTGTAAATCGGTAATCAGCGCCAGGCCGGTATAACCCGGGATCCCGAGCAGCGGGCGAAGCAGCGGGGTCAGCAGTTTATGCGCCGCGCGGATCGCCCCGTAGTGGGTAAATATCTCCAGCAGCCCCAGCGCCAGCATCACCGTCGGCACCAGCGACAGGGCAAACAGAAAGCCGGCCTTGGCGCTGATGCCGCCGCTGCCGATAAAGGTGTTGGTTTCCGGCGTTTTCATGGTGCCGAACGCGCCGCCGAGGGTGGTAAAGTCAAACGCCCCCAGCCAGGCCATGCCTTCAACCTTAAACAGCAACCCGGAGAAAACTAACAATACGATAATCAGTGAAATCCAGGCTCCGGGCCCGACTTTCCACTCATTTGCCGTTTCGTCGGAGGAACATTCCAACGTTTTATTTTCACTCATACCCTGTCCTCTCACATAATGAAATGTTAGTGCGATTGTTTGCAATTTGAAATTATGTCAATTTATTGTTATTCGAATTTATTATTTTCACTGATAGGCTTTTCCATATTCCCTTACTCAGCATCATCACCATTTCTTATTCTTCACCTTCCCGAGCCTTGCCACCTTAATAGCACGCCGGAAATAAGCGATGAGAATTTTCCTCCCTGCCAGTTTTTGTCCGAATTACGATTATCTATAACTTGCCGGGATGATAAATACCTGTGAAAGGGTGTTATTGTTGACTACAGGTCAACAAAGGAGCGAGAAACGATGTTGCATGAGAGGCCAATGAGCTATCTGTATGAAGTCGGGATTCAGGGAGGCATTCGCCGGGCCGCCGATATGCTGGGCATCAACCCGTCAGTCATCAGCCGCCAGATAGCGCAGCTGGAACGGGCGCTGGAGCTGCCGCTGCTGGAACGCCAGGGGCGAAACGTGGTGCTGACCGAAGCCGGACGTCTGCTGGCGGAGGACTACTTCGAAAGCCGTCAGCGCCGGGAAAAGCTGGAAAGTCACCTGAAGGATTTACGCCATATGCGCGGCGGGACAATTTCAGTGAGGATTGGCGGCGGGCTGGTCACCACCTTTATTGAATCGGTGATGAGCACCTTTGCGCAGTCCTGGCCTAACGTATTCGTGGATATTATTGTCGGCAGCATGCAGGAGATGCTCAACGATATCGCCAGCGGCGAAGCGGATATGGCGGTTGCCTTCGGCCCCATCGGCAACCCGGAGCTTAAACGCCACAGCTTTCAGTGGGGCCCTATCTGCGCCGTGGTCTCGCCACAGCATCCCATCGCTGCCCTGCCCGCCGTCACCATCGATGAGCTTACGCAATATCGCCTGATCGCGCTCACCGACAGCTTTGGCCTGCAGCGCCATATGAACGCCATGTTCAAAACCGCCGGACGGCAGTTTCACCCCGCCTATCGCTGCAACCTCTTTTCGACCGCCATGAGCCTGAGCCAGGCGGGATTGGGGATCTCTTTTATGACCGCATACGCCGCCCGGGAGGCGATCGCCCACGGTATTCTGACCGCGGTCCCCATCGATCATCCTATCGCCAGCAGCGCCCAGTGCCACCTGCTACGCAACTCCGACCGCCGCTTTTCGCCGGCGGCGCATCATATGTGGCGGCTGCTGCACAACGCTTTTCGCGACGCGCAGCGGGCGCTGGCGGCCTGAGCTTATTCGGTCACCACGAACCGCGTTGGCGCAAAGCAGTTCAGCAGCCGATGCATAAGAAAGACCATGGTCAGCGTAACGATCAGCGCCACGGTGACGGAAGTGATGCGGTACAGATCGCTGAACACCAGGTCCTGGTCCGGATGCAGGTTCTGGCCGAACATGATGCCGATGGTGGTAATGCTGGCGAAGCCCACGCCGGCCCCCACCTTCTCCATCACGTGCAGGCGGGCGCTAAACGCCAGACCGAGACCAATCAGCGGCATCATCAGCACCATATGGTTGCTGAAGTCGTAGATAATCAGCTGCACCACCAGGATATAAAGGCAGGCCAGCACCACCCCCACCACCCGCCAGATCGAGCTGATCACCGCGCCGCGATAGTGCATCGGGAACAGAATTAAAATTCCCGCCATCAGCGCCGACAGCGAGTCGCTCAGGTCGCAGACCTGAAAGATCACAAAGATCATTGTCGCCACGCTGCCGGAGAGCAGCGATTCATGGCGAATACGAGCGGCGTCTTTTTCAATGCGCGGCGGCGGCTTGCGCGGTTCAACGTCCGGGATGAAGTAGTTCAGCAGCGCGCTGAGCGCCACCGCCATCACGCAGGCCTCCATATTGGAGAACATCAGGGTGTGCCAGTTACTGGTGGGATAGCTCATAAAGTTGAGCATCGTGCTTTGACACACCACGCCCATCGATCCCAGCAAAAAAAGCGGCCCCTGGCTCATAAAGCGAAAGCGCATCACGTACAGGCCAAACACCACCAGGGTCATAATCACCGGCCATTGCGACAGATAGCCGACGATTAACACCATCTCGACGCAGTTCACCGCCGCGCTGAACACAAACTGCCGCGCCACGTGACGGTTAAATACCGGCACCAGCGACAGCAGCATCAGCGGATAAACCACGAAAAAGACGCCGTACTGTACGTCGTAGAAGGTCGAAATGCTCAGTGCGATAGTGCCGGCCACGGCGATGCGCAGGGTCTGGCGAAAATCGTTCGCCGTGTAGACGATGTTGCCGTGCGGGGTGAAAACCCGCGCCAGGGTATTAATAGACATAGTGCAGGAAGCTCACCAGATGGATCTGCGCGCCGGCGAAGGTACGGGCGAACGGGCCATCGCTGTTATAGAGCTGTACCGTCGCGCGGGCGCCGGTGGGCAGCGGCTTATCCAGCGGCTCGTCCAGGGCGACGTGAATACGCATGCGCTGCGCGTCGCGCACCCAGCGGGTGGACTGCTCCGGCTGCGACAGCTGGCCATTGACCTCTTCCTGGCCGGCCAGAATACCGGCATCGCTGCTGGTGACGTGCGCCGGGAAGACTTTCCCCGGCAGCGCATCAAACACCACCGCGGCATCGGTATTGACGCCGGTGTGGCGCAGGCTCTTTTCACGGAAATCGGCGACGATATCGGTCTGATTGCTCACCAGCGCCAGCAGCGGCGTGGCGGCGGTGGCGTACAGACCGGGGTTAAGCTGCAGGTTGCTCACCATCCCGTCGGTCTCCGCGCGGACCTTCGTCCAGCCGAGGTTAAGCTGCGCCTCTTCCAGCGCGTTGCGGTACTTCTGCAGCGTGACGTTGCGCCCATCGTCGCGCTCGCCGCGCTGGATCAGCAGATTCTGGATACTGGCGTTGAGCGCGCTGACCGACTGCTCGCTGGTCTGCCAGGTGGTGCGCACTTTATCCAGATCCGACTGGGAAACGTTCTGCATGGTGCTCAGGCGCTGGTAGCGATCGAAGGTCACCTTATCGTTGCGCGCGGTGTACTGGGCGGTGCGCAGGTTGGCGCGGGCAGAGGCGATCTGCGCGTCCAGCTGCTGGTTACTGAGTTTCGCCTGTTCAAGGGCGATCTGCGCCGCTTCCACTTTATTGATAAACGGCGTCGGATCCAGTTCATAGAGCAGGTCGCCCTTCTTCACCTGGCTGTTGTTGTGCACATAGACATGGGAGACATAGCCGGAGACGCGCGACGAGACCGGCGTGACCACGCGCATCACGGTGGAGTCCGGCGTGAGCGGGATCCAGATATCGGCAACGATAAACCAGGCGAATATGGCCAGGAAGGCGGCAATACTCACCCTTACCCAGCGGGCAAATTTCTGTTCAGGGGTCATCATAGTGTTTTAGATCTTGTTATCTTCTTCGCGGATAGTCCGCAGATTGCAGGCGATTTGATTTAACGTGGCGCTAAAGGCGGCGAGCTGCGCTTCAGGGAGGGTTTCGGTGACGCGCTGTTGATAGGTCTCAATCACGCGGTTCAGCTTCTCCAGAATAGCGCGGCCTTCCGCCGTCAGCGTCAGCAGGCGTATGCGTTTGTCATAAGGCGATGTTGAACGCAGCAGATAGCCCTGCTTTTCCAGCTGCGTGAGGGTGCGCATCAGCGGCGGCAGCTCAATGCCCTGCACCTCCGCCAGCTCGCTGACCGAGACGTTATCCCCCAACTGATGCAGCTGCATCAGCACCGTCCAGCTTGACTGGGTCAGGCCGGTGTCGGTAATGGCAGAATCAATAATCGCGCGCCACTGGCGCACCACCATCGCCATGCGCATGCCCATCGGGCGGCGGGCAAACAGGTCGTCTTCGGTCATCTTTTTTTCCTCACTTAACGGTGAGGAAAATAATACTTATCACGATAAGTATCAAGAAACGAAGAGGGGATAAGCATGAATTGATAAATTCTATGAATGTATTATCCCCGGTCGCGCTTGCGCTTACCGGGGCTACAGAACAGCGCGGTTTGGTAGCCCCCCGGACAGGCGCGTCAAGCGCCGCCTCCGGGGAAATGCCAGGGAATAAATCGCATTTTTTAATTGATCTGATCCCGACGCAGCCCGACATCTTTTAGCTGTTCGTCGCTCATACGCTGCAATGTCCTGCGCGTTTGTTCACGAAGCCACCATTTTTTGATTATCCGCGCCAGAAATACGAAGCCGATAAACGGCTGTCTTGCCCGATTCTCGTGAAATTCCATCCTCTACCTCCTCACCTTGCCAGAGGCTTTATCTTCACGGATCCGGGGCTAAACAATACAGATTCACAAAATACTTTTCTTTAACATACAGATTCGCTAAAACGTACAGCAGACCTCATTTTTACCGCCAATCTGTACTGGTTTATTGATCTGTATGGCGACGATCAAGGATACAGCATGACCCGCTATCAACATCTGGCCAGCCTGCTGGCAGAACGCATCGAACAGGGGCTGTATCGCCCCGGCGAAAAGCTGCCGTCGGTACGCAGCCTGAGCCAGGAACACGGTGTCAGCATCAGCACCGTTCAGCAGGCCTACCAGACGCTGGAACAGCAGCAGCTGATCGTGCCGCAGCCGCGATCCGGCTATTTCGTGGCTCCGCGTAAAGCCCAGCCGCCGGTGCCGCCGATGTCGCGTCCGGTCCAGCGCCCTGTCGAGATCACCCAGTGGGATCAGGTGCTGACCATGCTCGACGCCCGCCACGATAAATCAATTATCCCCTTCGGCGGCGGCTCGCCGGACGTCACTCAGCCGAGCCTGAAGCCTATCTGGCGCGAGCTGAGCCGGGCAATTCAGCACAACCTTAGCGAAGTGCTGAACTACGACGAGCTGGCCGGGCGTCGCGAGCTGCGCGAACAGATCGCCCGCCTGATGCTCGACGGCGGATCGGTGGTCACCGCCAACGATCTGGTGCTCACCAGCGGCTGCCACAGCGCGCTGTCGCTGGCGCTGCTGTCGGTCTGCCAGCCCGGCGATATCGTCGCCGTCGAATCCCCTTGCTACTACGGCACCATGCAGATGCTGCGCGGATTAGGGCTAAAAACCATCGAGATCCCCACCGATCCGGAAACCGGGATCAGCATCGAGGCGTTAGAGCTGGCGCTCGATCAATGGCCGATCAAAGGGGTGATCCTGGTCCCCAACTGCAATAATCCGCTGGGATTTATCATGCCGGATGCCCGCAAGCGGGCGGCGCTGTGCCTCGCCCAGCGCCACGATATCGTTATCTTTGAGGATGATATCTACGGCGAGCTGGCGACCGAATACCCGCGTCCGCGCACCATCCATTCCTGGGATATCGACGGCCGGGTGATGCTCTGCAGTTCGTTTACCAAAACCATCGCTCCCGGCCTGCGCATCGGCTGGATTGCCCCCGGCCGTTATTACGATCGCCTGCTGCAGATGAAGTATGCCGCGAGCGGAACCAACGTTCCCTCCACTCAGCTGGCGGCCTGTAACTTTATTCGCGAAGGCCACTATCACCGCCACGTGCGAAGAATGCGGCAGATCTACCAGCGTAATATGGAAATTTACACCTGCTGGCTGCGGGAGTTTTTCCCCTGCGGGATCTGCGTTACCCGCCCGAAAGGCGGCTTTATGCTGTGGGTCGAGCTGCCGGAGCAGGTGGATATGGTCTGCGTCGCGAAGCAGCTGTGCCGCCTGAAAATCCAGGTCGCGCCGGGATCGCTGTTTTCAGCATCCGGGAAATACCGCAACTGCTTAAGGATCAACTGCGCCCTGCCGCCGATCGAGAAGCATAAAGAGGTGATGGTGCAGCTGGGGGAAGCGGTGAAAGTGGCGATGGAGTGATTAATCATCTTAACTAATGGAAAATATATGGAAAGCAACTTAAAAAAATTTTCGACCAATGCATTAAAAATTATTCCAGGATATGATTTCCTCTCGGAAATGTATATATTCATTAAACACCCGGAAATATATGACGGCACCCATGAATATGCTCCCTTGGTAAATTCTGGCGCTAATTTATTAAAATCAATACTAATTGTAGGCTCATTGATAGCTGCATTCAGTTTTCTTTCAATAAAATTAGCTCCCATAACTAGCTTTAAATTAATATTCAATCAACTATATTGGTACATTCTTTTGTTAATCCAACCTATAAAGTTTGGAGTCTTTTTCTGGCTGTGCATGTCTACAGCAACTCGATTTAAAAAAAATGTGTGTCATAGTGTTTATTTTTTTCAGGTGCTTCAAACCTACGCGGTTATTAATGTAATAACATTCTTCTTGTTTTGCATAGCAATCAACAGAATTTTCCTTACTGGAGATTTTAACAGACCATCTGGCAACATTGATCTAATGATAGGTTTTATATTGGCATTGCTTGTTCTTACACTTACATTCAGACTATTAATAGCTCCATCATTTCGTTACTTGTCGATGTATTACAAAAAACCATCCAGTGCAATTATCCTTCTCTTATCAATTAGCATCTCTTATTATTCAGCTAATCAAATAAAATTAGTAGACGGAAGTGGAATGGTGAACAAGAAAGAATTCTGCGAATTATTTTATGATTTAAAAATAAATCCCTCACACATTAATAAAATCGATAAAAACCTATACCTGAATGAGTGTATAAATATCTTCTCCCAGAATTGATAATTATGTAAAATCAGAAGGTTCCTGTTCACGTAAAGAGAGAACTATGGCTGACCTTAACCTGAGTACCCTGACGGAAGCAGACATTATCACCAAACGCGTTATGCCCGCCATCCTCGATGCCGGCTGGAGCGACACAACGCAAATCCGACAGGAGGTCAAACTCCGGGACGGTAAGGTCATCGTGCGCGGTAAGGTTGCAGCGCGCAGAACGGTGAAATCCGCCGATATCGTGCTGTATTACAAGCCGGGCATTCCGCTGGCGGTCATTGAAGCCAAAGCCAACAAACACGAAATCGGCAAGGGGATGCAGCAGGGCATCGAGTACGCACGCCTGCTGGACGTTCCTTTCGTCTTCGCCACCAACGGCGACGGTTTTATTTTCCGCGATGCCACGGCAGCCGAAGGCGAGTTGCTCGAAAAAAGTATTACCCTTGACGAATTTCCATCCCCAGCCGAACTCTGGCACAAGCTCTGCGTCTGGAAAGGTTACACCGAAGCCCAGCTTCCGGTAATTACTCAGGACTACTACGACGACGGCAGCGGCAAAGCGCCACGTTATTACCAGCTACAGGCCATCAATAAAACGATTGAAGCCGTTTCCGCCGGGCAGAACCGCGTTCTGCTGGTGATGGCAACCGGCACCGGCAAAACTTATACCGCCTTCCAGATCATCTGGCGCTTATGGAAAGCGAAAAGTAAGAAGCGGATCCTGTTCCTGGCCGATCGCAACATTCTGGTCGATCAGACCAAAAATAACGACTTCTTGCCCTTTGGCACAGCGATGACCAAGGTCACCGGGCGCACCATCGACCCGGCCTTTGAAATCCATCTCGCGCTGTACCAGGCCATTACCGGCCCGGAAGAAGATCAAAAGGCCTTTAAACAGGTAGCCCCGGATTTCTTTGACCTGATTGTGATCGACGAATGCCATCGCGGCAGCGCTTCGGAAGACAGCGCATGGCGCGAAATCCTCGACTATTTCAGCGCCGCCACGCAGATTGGCTTAACCGCCACGCCGAAAGAGACTCATGAAGTCTCCAGCACCGATTACTTCGGCGACCCGGTCTATATCTACTCGCTGAAAGAAGGCATCGAAGACGGCTTCCTTGCCCCTTATAAAGTGGTGCGCGTCGATATCGATGTTGATCTTCAGGGCTGGCGTCCCACCAAAGGCCAGACGGATAAAAACGGTGAGCTGATCGACGACCGTATCTACAACCAGAAAGATTTTGATCGCACGATGGTGATCGATGAGCGCACCGAACTGGTAGCGAAAACCATTACCGATTACCTCAAACGCACCAACCCGATGGATAAAACCATCATCTTCTGTAACGACATCGATCACGCGGAGCGAATGCGCCGCGCGCTGGTCAATCTCAACCCGGAACAGGTCAAGAAGAACGACAAGTACGTGATGAAAATCACCGGCGATGACGACATCGGCAAAGCCCAGCTGGATAACTTTATTAACCCCAAAAAAGCCTATCCGGTCATCGCCACCACCTCCGAGTTGATGACCACCGGCGTGGACGCCAAAACCTGCAAACTGGTGGTGCTGGACCAAAACATTCAGTCGATGACCAAATTCAAGCAGATCATCGGCCGCGGCACCCGCATCGATGAACGCTACGGCAAGCTATGGTTCACCATCCTCGACTTCAAAAAGGCCACCGAACTGTTCGCCGACGAGCGCTTCGACGGCATCCCGGAAAAGGTGATGGACACCACGCCGCAAGATATCGCCGACCCGGAGTCTGATTTTGCAGAGCAGTTCGACGAACACGAAGAAGAGACCGAAAACGACATCACCGGTGTCGATGAAGATCCCGCCCCGTATACCGTCACCGATTCCGGCGATGTCGGCCCGCTGCCGGAAGAGGACGAGAACAAAGTGCGCAAGTTTCACGTCAACGGCGTGGCCGTCGGCGTAATCGCCCAGCGCGTGCAGTATTACGACGCCGACGGCAAGCTGGTCACCGAATCCTTCAAAGATTACACCCGCAAAACGCTGCTCAAAGAGTACGCCTCGCTGGATGATTTCACCCGCAAATGGCAGGGCGCCGAGCGCAAACAGGCCATCATCAACGAGCTGGAACAGCAGGGTATAATCTGGGAAGTGCTGGCGGAAGAGGTCGGTAAAGAGCTCGACCCGTTCGACATGCTGTGCCACGTGGTGTATGGTCAGCCGCCGTTAACCCGCAAAGAGCGGGCGGAGAACGTGCGTAAGCGCAACTACTTCACCAAATACTCCGATGCCGCGCAGGCGGTGCTGAATACACTGCTGGATAAATACGCCGACGCGGGCGTGCAGGAAATAGAGAGTATTCACGTACTGAAGCTCAAGCCGTTTGACAGCATGGGTACGCTGCCGGAGATCATTAAAAGCGGATTCGGCGACCGTAACGGGTATAATCAGGCCATCAGCGAGCTGGAGAGCGAAATCTACCACCTACCGCCCCGCTCCGCGTAACCACTCCCCTTTTGCGCCTTCTGCTGCCACCGCGTAGCAGAAGGCCTTATTGTTAATGAAACATGGAACACATCATGTCAATCAGCTCAGTTATCAAATCCTTACAGGACATTATGCGCAAAGACGCCGGCGTGGACGGCGATGCGCAGCGCCTCGGCCAGCTCTCCTGGCTACTGTTTCTGAAAATCTTCGACGCCCAGGAAGAAGCGCTGGAACTGGAGCAGGATAACTACCAATTCCCTATACCACAGCGCTACCTGTGGCGCACCTGGGCGGCGAACGCCGAGGGCATTACTGGCGATTCCCTGCTGGAATTCGTCAACGATGACCTGTTCCCGGCGCTGAAAAACCTCAGCGCGCCTATCGATAAGAACCCGCGCGGCTTTGTGGTCAGACAGGCGTTCAGCGATGCCTATAACTACATGAAAAACGGCACCCTGCTGCGTCAGGTGATCAACAAGCTGAACGAAATCGACTTCACCAGCGCCAGCGAGCGCCACCTGTTCGGCGACATTTACGAACAGATCCTCAAAGATCTGCAATCGGCGGGCAATGCCGGTGAGTTTTATACCCCGCGCGCCGTCACCCGCTTTATGGTCGATCGCGTCGATCCGAAGCTCGGCGAATCAATTATGGACCCGGCCTGCGGCACCGGCGGCTTCCTCGCCTGCGCGTTCGATCACGTAAAAAACAACTACGTGAAGAGCGTGGCCGATCACCAGACGCTGCAACAGCAGATCCACGGCGTGGAGAAAAAACAGCTCCCGCACCTGCTGGCGACCACCAATATGCTGCTGCACGGCATCGAAGTGCCGGTGCAAATTCGTCACGACAACACCCTCAACAAGCCGCTGTCGTCGTGGGATGAACAGCTGGATGTGATCGTCACCAACCCGCCGTTCGGCGGCACCGAAGAAGACGGCATCGAGAAGAACTTCCCGGCAGAAATGCAGACCCGCGAAACGGCGGATCTGTTCCTGCAATTGATTATTGAAGTGCTGGCGAAAAACGGCCGCGCGGCGGTGGTGCTGCCGGACGGCACGCTGTTTGGCGAAGGCGTGAAAACCAAAATCAAAAAGCTGCTCACCGAGGAGTGCAACCTGCACACCATCGTGCGTCTGCCGAACGGCGTGTTTAACCCGTACACCGGGATCAAAACCAACCTGCTGTTCTTTACCAAGGGCCAGCCGACCAAAGCGATCTGGTTCTACGAGCATCCGTACCCGGCGGGCGTGAAGAACTACAGCAAAACCAAGCCGATGAAGTTTGAAGAATTCCAGGCCGAGATCGACTGGTGGGGCAACGAGGCCGACGGCTTCGCCAGCCGCGTCGAAAACGAACAGGCGTGGAAGGTCAGCATCGACGAGGTGATTGCCCGCAACTTTAACCTCGATATCAAAAACCCGCACCAGGCGGAAACCGTCAGTCACGACCCAGACGAACTGCTGGCGCAGTACGCCAAACAACAGGAAGAAATCCAGACCCTGCGCCACCAGCTGCGCGATATCCTCGGCGCGGCGCTCTCCGGTAAGGAGGCCAACTGATGGCGGTGGAAAAACTGATTGTCGACCATATCGATACCTGGACCACGGCGCTGCAAACCCGCTCTACGGCCGGGCGCGGCAGTTCGGGTAAGATTGACCTGTACGGCATTAAGAAGCTGCGTGAGCTGATTCTGGAGCTGGCGGTGCGCGGCAAGCTGGTGCCGCAGGATCCGAACGATGAACCGGCATCGGTGCTGCTGAAACGCATTGCGGCGGAAAAGGCCGAGCTGGTGAAGCAGGGGAAAATTAAAAAGCAGAAGCCGCTGCCGGAGATTAGCGAGGAAGAGAAACCGTTTGAGCTGCCGGAGGGGTGGGAATGGGCGCGTCTTGTAGAAATATATGATGTAAGAGATGGAACGCATGATACTCCTAAGTATCAATCAGAAGGCTATCCATTGGTCACAAGTAAAAATTTGTCCTCTGGAAAACTGAATTTTGATGATATTAAATTTATAAGCAAAGAGGCACATGAAAAAATTAAAGAGCGCTCTTTTGTAGAATTCAATGATATTCTCTTTGCTATGATTGGTAGTATTGGAAATCCTGCTATTGTTGATACTCAAAATGAATTCTCAATAAAAAATGTTGCTTTATTTAAATACTATAGCAAAGATCTATCTGTTCCAGAATATTTAAGATGTGTGCTGGAGTCTTTATCCTTAGTGTTGAGAAATATATCTTCTGGTGGAGTTCAGCCTTTTGTATCACTAAGCACCTTACGTAATACGGTTATGGCACTTCCACCGTTGGCAGAACAATATCGAATTGTTGTAAAACTTACTGCTCTCATGTCCCTCTGCGACCAACTGGAGCAGCATTCCCTGACCAGTCTGGACGCCCACCAACAGCTGGTTGAAACCCTGCTAACTACGCTAACCGACAGCCAGAACACCGATGAACTGGCCGAAAACTGGGCGCGTATCAGCGAGAATTTTGACACGCTGTTTATCACCGAAGCCAGCATTGACGCGTTACAACAGACCATTCTGCAACTGGCGGTGATGGGCAAACTGGTGCCGCAGGATCCGAATGATTCTTCAGCAGAGATTTTATTAGAACAATTAAGCACATCACGAAATAAAAAGCTAAGACAACAACAAGCTGATAATAAAGAAGCTGAAACAATGCTTCGTAAAATAAATAAATTAAAAAAGGCAAAGCCACCATTCAGGTTACCGAATAATTGGACGACAGTTCATCTTATTGAACTTTGCGAATACTTAGTTGATTGTCACAATAAAACGGCCCCATATACAGATACGGGCATACCAATAATTCGGACGACTAATATCCGTGAGAGAAGGTTTCTGGAGCAAGACTTAAAATTCATTAGCCAGGAGACATATGATTTTTGGTCCAAACGTTGTCCGCCATCACCGGGAGATATTATATTTACCCGTGAGGCTCCTATGGGCGAAGCATTGATCATACCACCAAATGTTAAATGGTGTTTGGGACAACGAACAATGCTTATTCGAGTTATGCATGAATTTGTTTCTAATGAATTTCTCTTGCTTGCACTTACAGAGCCTCATTTACTTGAAAGGGCATCGGTGAATGCTGTTGGTTTGACGGTTAAACATCTACGTGTAGGAGATGTTGAAAATCTAAACATCCCTCTTCCACCGCTAAATGAACAGTATAGAATAATTGATAAAGTTAATATTTTATTTGAATATTGCAACAACCTTAAATCCAACATAAAAGCATCCCAACAAACCCAGCTCCACCTGGCCGACGACCTCACTGACGCCGCCATAAATTAACCCGCCCTTCATAAACCAATAAAGCGGCTAAATAGCCGCTTTATTCCCATCACCAGAAATAATCCTTCCTTTCATCCACGCCGTTATTTTCATTCATTTTCAGCTGGACTTTCCTTCTATTCCCTGATGATATGTACAGGTATTTAACGCAAGACGCCCGTGCTGCAACACGAGCGCCTTGCTAATCACAACCACTATTGGAATAGGAATAGAGATCATGACTACCCCGCATTCTATTGCAGAATTCACCGATCCAGAAGTCTCCCCGGAAAATAACCGTAAAGGCACCGTCAGTTACGCGAGCCGCTTTGAAGATCGCCAGCGTATCCCGGCGATTATCATGAAAGGCCAGTGGCTGGAAGCCGCCGGTTTTGCCACTGGTGCCAAAATCGATATCAAAGTAATGGAAGGCTGTATCGTGATTACCGCGAAGCAGCCGGAGCCGGAACTGGTAGAGTCTCTGCGCCAGCTGCACAAGCTGTCGGCGCGCAAGCAGAAGCAGGTGCAGGCGTTAATCGGCGCGATCGCCGGGCAGAAATGTAAGCTGGCCTAAGCTAAATTCCCCGGCGGCGCTGCGCTGACCGGGGCTACGGGATACCGGCCGTCTGCGGGCCGGTAGCCCGGACAGGCGCGTCAAGCGCCGCCTCCGGGATTTCTCTTCTCACGGCACCTAAAACCTTATAATGCGCTCATATCACCGCATATATAAATAATCCTACTGCCGTACGCAGCAGCGTAATATGCTGGATAATAGTCCCATAGCAGTAAACAATTAGAAAATAACCACTAAAGCCAAAATAACAAAAAGTTTTTTGCTAAATAACCAGCATATAAGAAAACCCCACCAATATAGCTAACCGCATGATTCACCAGCAAATATATACCATTTATTTTTGAAAAAACTGACCTGATTGCCTTCCCATAATAATCCCGATACATTCACTCATTCCCTATACGGGAAACTCTAAATATAAAAAACACAACAATATAACCGGGATGAATGTCATGAAAATAACCAAAGATCGGGTGGTTTACGCCATGTCGCGGGATAACGCTCCTGTCGCTACCGTCAGCAGCGGCAGTGAAGTGCTGTTCGAAACCTGCGACTGCTTCTCCGACCAAATCACCTCCGCCGATGCCGTGTTCAACGAACTGGACTGGCAGCGCATCAACCCAGCGACCGGGCCGGTGTACGTCGAGGGCGCCGAGCCGGGCGATGCGCTCAAGGTGACCATCAAGCGCATTACCCTGACGAGCAATCAGGCGGTGATGGTCACCGCGCCGCAGCTCGGAGTGATTGGCGACGAGCTCGATGCCCCTAAGGTCACTATCGTGCCCATTGAAAACGACCATGCCGTACTGCCCGGCAACGTGCGCGTGCCGCTTAATCCGATGGTCGGCGTGATCGGCGTCGCGCCTGCCGGGGAAGCCATCTCCTGCGGCACGCCGGATAGCCACGGCGGCAATATGGACTGCAAAATGATTACCGCCGGCAGCACCCTGTGGCTGCCGGTCAACGTGCCCGGCGCGCTGTTCGGACTGGGGGATTTACACGCCGCGATGGGCGATGGCGAAGTCTCGGTCTGCGGTCTGGAAATCCCCGGCGAAGTGCTGGTCGAACTGACGGTGGTCAAAAACCGCAAGCTGCCGCTGCCGATGCTCGAAAACAGCGAGACCCTGTTTACCCTCGCCTCGGCGCTGACCCTTGATGATGCCGCCGCCCTGGCCACCCGCAATATGGCGCACTTTATCGCCGACAATACCTCCCTGACGCTGGCGGACGCCATCAGCATCCTGAGCATTGCGGGCGACCTGCAAATCTGTCAGGTAGTCGACCCGCTGAAAACCTGCCGCTATGCCTTACCGAAATCAGTGGCTGAACAGCTCTCCCTGCGAATTGAAGGGGAGCAGGCATGAGCGTTGAACAATTTGGCTATAAGCAGGAGCTGCATCGGGCGCTGACGTTCCGCGATCTGCTGGTCTACGGCATGATATTTATGGTGCCTATCGCGCCGTTTGGCGTCTTTGGCTACGTCTGGGACGGCGCGCAGGGCATGGTGGCGCTGGCCTATCTTATCGGTATGGTGGCGATGTTCTTTACCGCCATGAGCTACTGGTCGATGTCGCGCGCGTTTCCGGTCTCCGGCTCGGTATATGCCTATGCCCAGCGCGGTATTCATCCGATTGTCGGCTTTTTCGCCGGCTGGCTGATCCTGCTGGACTATATTCTGGTGCCGTCGCTGCTCTATATCGTCAGCGCGGCGGCGCTGGCGCCCATGCTGCCTGGCGTGCCGGGCTGGCTGTGGATTGTCGGCTTTATTGCGATTAACAGCCTGATTAACCTGCGCGGCATTACCTTTACCGCGCGCGCCAATAACACGATTCTGATCGCGGAGATCGTGGTGCTATCGGTGTTCGTCGTGCTGGGGCTGATTGCGCTCTACTCCGGCGCCGGGGCGGGCCATCTGACCCTCGACCCGCTCTATAACGCCGATAAGTTCAGCCTGCCGCTGGTGATGGGCGCGGTCTCCATCGCCGTGCTCTCGTTCCTCGGCTTCGACGGGATCTCCACGCTGTCAGAGGAAACGAAAGGCGGCGTAGATACCGTGGGTAAGGCGTCGCTGGGCGCGCTGATGCTGGTTGGTTCGCTGTTTATCCTGCAAACGTGGATTGCCGCCGATCTGGCGCAGGGCATGACGTTCAGCAGCCTCGATACCGCCTTCTACGATACCGCGAATCTGGCGGGCGGCGGCTGGCTGAAGTATGTCACCATGTGGTCGACGGTGATCTCCTGGGGGATTGCTAACGCCCTGGTGGCGCAGGCCGCCGTGTCGCGTATTCTGTTTGCGATGGCGCGCGACAAGCAGCTGCCGCAGCTGCTGGCGAAAGTGCATCCGCGGCTGAAAACGCCTTACGTCAGCACCCTGTTTGTGGCGCTGATTTCGCTGGCTTCCGGCCTCTGGTTCTACGGCGATATCGATAACCTCAGCCGGCTGGTGAACTTCGGCGCGCTGATGGGCTTCCTGGTGCTGCATATCGCCGTGATAAACCATTACATCATTCGTCAGAAATCGCGCAATCTGGTGGTACACCTGCTGTTCCCGGTGGTGGGGCTGTGCATTATCGGCTTTGTTATTTATGAAATGGACGCGCAGGCGAAGGTGCTGGGGCTGAGCTGGCTGGCGGTTGGCGTGGTCTATTACCTGCTGATGCGCCTGGTGCTCAAGCGCAATGTGGAACTGAAGCTGGAAGGCTAACGCGATTTATCTCCCCGGCTCGCGCTGCGCTTAGCCGGGCTACCAGATCGCACGGGCCGGTAGCCCGGACAAGGCGCGTTAAGCGCCGCCTCCGGGGAAACAACGCACAATGCTGCCTCCGCTTTTCCCCGGCTCGCGCTGCGCTTAGCCGGGCTACGGGTTCCCAGCCGTCTGCGGGCCGGTAGCCCGGACAAGGCGCGTTAAGCGCCGCCTCCGGGAAACAACGCGCAATATCGCTTCAGATTGTTTTCCCGGTGGCGCTACGCTTAGCCGGGCTACGGGTTCCCGGCCGTCTGTTCATCCTCGCCAAAAAACACCATACCTTTATAGGGCTTCGCCCGGCACGCCGCCAGGCGCTGGGCGAGATTGCCAACGTGCAGCTCCAGCTTGTGGCCGTCCGGGTCGAGGAAATAATGCGACGCGCCTTCGCTTTTGTTGGTTTTCCAAACCGGAACGCCAGCCGCATTCAGGCGCCCGGCAAAAAGCGCGAAATCCGCCTCCGAAATGCTGAACGCGTAGTGGGTGTAGTCGCTCTCCTCCGGTGAAATGACGCGCCGCTGCGGGTCCAGCGACAGGCACAGCCAGAGGTCGCCGCAGGAAAAATACGCACCGTTATCCCAGCGGGCGCGCAGCGTCATCCCCGGAAGCTGCTGATAAAACGCCACGCTCGGCGCCAGCTGGCTGACCGCCAGGGTCAGATGGTTTAATCCACTTAACATGGCTTTTCCTCTAATGACGTTACGATTTGCTGGCGCAGCCACCGGTGCGCCGGATCGCGGTGCCAGCGCTCGTGCCACAGCATCAGCATCTCAAACCCGGCGACCGCCAGCGGCGGTTCAACCACCATCAGGCCGCCAGCGCCACGCACCAGCCGCTCCGGCAGCACCG
>NZ_ALNJ01000051.1:0-13953 GCF_000293135.1 Klebsiella sp. OBRC7
CACCATTCAGACGGAGTGATCCGTGCCGGAACGTCACTTCACAGCTGATATTGAGTGATTCAGGTGCCGCAGCAGCTACAGGTTGTGACCGGGGGGAGGTTGCAGGGACAACATCTTCGGCATCAAGTGTTATCGGGAGCAGCTCAGGCACGTTGTTTTCTGTTGTTGAAGGAGGACGTAGTTTTCCTTCGCGCCAGTACTGGCGCCACTTAAACAGCAAATTATCGTTGATCCCATGCTCACGAGCGAGTTGCGCTACGGAGATCTCTGGTCGATGCGAGAGTTCAACCATTTTGATTTTGAACTCAACGGGATAATTAGGGCTTTTTTTACGCACTGCGGTTAATGATTTCATGGATAGCGTCCACCATATTTGGTGTCCATTATCCTCTCAGGAATTTCAGGATCTGCCAGACGGTGCTGAGACGACGCTTACGGATAATACATCCCACGGCCCCACCAATCATAATTGCTGCCAGCTGACTCAATGCTGCGTTCCCCACCTAAGAAAAATTAAGGCGTATACCGGACTCATCCGGTATACGCTGCTCTGATGTCCGTGATATGCCCGTCAGAGATGACGAACAAAGGCGTTTATACCTGCATACCGGGCTTCGTTGCCCAGCCCCTGCTCGATGCGCATAAGCTGATTGTATTTTTCAATTCGTTCTCCGCGGCAGGGTGCGCCGGTTTTAAGGTGTCCCGCACGCAGCGCCACCGTCATATCGGCGATAAACGTGTCCATGGTTTCACCGCTGCGGTGCGAAATAAAAGCCCCCCATCCGTTTTCATGACACAGTGAAACTGCGTCAAATGTCTCGCTGAGCGTGCCTATCTGATTAAGTTTAATGAGGGCTGCGCTGGCAAGGTTTTCCTCAATGCCACGGCGGATATACTTCACATTGGTCACGAACAGGTCATCACCGACCAGTTCAGCACGCCCGCCCAGTTTGTCGTGCAGATATTTCCAGCCAGTCCAGTCATCCTCTGCGAGTCCGTCTTCAAGCAGAATTACGGGGAACTGGTTCATCAGTTCCCCGTAATAATCCGTCATCTCTTCAGCACTCAGGGCGCTGTTTTCGGTGCGAAGATGATATTTCCCGTCACGATAAAATTCGCTGGAAGCCGGGTCCATACAGATACTGATGTCTTCCCCCGGACGGTAACCGGCTTTTTCAATGGCCTGAACGATGAATTCCAGAGGCTCTCTGTTTGATGAGACGGCAGGGGCAAATCCGCCTTCATCACCCACCGCAGCAGAGAGATCCCTTGACACAAGGATCTGACGCAGGGCCTGATAGACTTCACTGCCCTGACGAACCGCCTCAGTGAGCGTTGATGCACCGTGCGGTGCTATCATGAACTCCTGAAAGTCAGCGCCCTGACCCCGGGCATGAACGCCACCATTAATAATATTCATGCACGGAACGGGCAGAAGACCGGCATTAAGCCCCCCAAGATAGCGGTACAGTGGCTGACGGGTGACCTGTGCAGCCAGTCTCGCTACTGCCAGCGATACACCCAGAATGGCATTGGCGCCGAGCCGGCTTTTGTTCTCCGTGCCGTCAAGCTCCCGCATAATATTATCCAGCCGCCGCTGCTCCCGCACATCGGCTCCCCTGATGGCATCACAGATTTCAGTATTGACGGCCTTAACAGCATCAAGCACCCCTTTGCCACCAAAACGCCCCGGGTCACCATCGCGGCGCTCAGTTGCCTCCCGCGAACCGGTACTGGCCCCGGAGGGCACTGATGCACGAGCCATCAGCCCGTCAGAAGTCCAGGCATCCACCTCTACAGTGGGGTTACCGCGGGAATCAAGTATTTCGCGAGCGGTGACTTTTTCCAGTATAAAATTCATGGCAATCTCCTGTAACTCAGTCGTAAATGTGTTTAATCAGAACATCCACGTTCAGGTGGTTAACGTATTCAGCTGAACGTGAGGTCAGCGTGCCCATAAACCGGTTACGGTGACCTGCAATCACAAGATCCGCACCGGTATCGGTGATGCATTTCTGTATATCCTCGAAACGCCGCATGGTGACCAGCTCACGGGCGTCAACGTGCTCATCCACCGAGGATGTCAGCTCACTGAGCAGCGCCTTCGCCTGGACAACATCCCTGGAGACGGCATCGTCCATCAGGCTGTCCGAGACATAGTTCATCTCCCGGTAGTCGTTACAGATATGGGCAAGCGTGATTTTCATCTCAAGCAGACGGGACAGAGCCGCCGCCAGTGCGAGAAGGGGAACGCCATCCTCTTTCCCCTGAACCAGAACAAGTGCGTGAGTATAGATTTTCATGGCTGTCTCCGGCCTTGCCTGAGGAAATGTTCGAGCCAGGGCAGAAGTTGTTTCTTGCGGCTGACCATGCCCGGTAAGGAGCATGATGTGGCATTACCGCTCTCCGGTCCGGCGAAATAGAGTGTTGAAAAACACTTATTGATATCGGTTACCATCAGCACGATCAACCCGGCTCCCGTATTTACCACCATCTGCGCCATCGTATTCCGCAGTTCCTCCAGTAAAGGAGCGACCTGATCAGGTGAGCTCACCTCCAGTTGGGCAATACGCACATCTGTGCCTGCGAGCGAAAAAGTCTTAAGATCTTTATTCAGAATCTGACCGGCCGTCTGTCCGGTGATATCGGTTTTAGCGGCCAGAAGGCCGTGAACAAAAGCTTTGCGTTTTATTCCCGACAGCACGAAAAGCTCAGCGGCTGTCCGGATATCGTCTTCCGTCGTGGTGGGTGAACGCAGGTTTACCGTGTCGCTGAGCAGCGCACCAAGAAGCAGGATGCCGAGAGTCGGGGGCATGGTGCGGCGCATTTCTGCATCCATCAGCAACCAGAGTACTGTTGCGCTGCTACCTGCCGGTTTTATCCAGATCTCCGGCGGCAGTAAGGTGGCCAGACCTCCCAGCCGGTGATGATCGATAATTCCGATGATATTACTCTCAGGAAGGTCAGCAGGCCCCTGCGCCGGTTCGGTAAAATCGACCAGCCATACCCGTTCCCTTTTCAGGGGGAAATCGAGAAGGGGGGGCAGGGGGATACCGGCTGTTTCAAAAATATAGCGGGTTTCCGGGTTCGCTTCACCGTTCCTCCACGCACGGGAAGGACGGCCCTGTCGGGAAAGCCAGTCAGCTGTGACAGCGGCGGTACAGATGGCATCACTGTCAGGATTGAGATGACCAAAAACATTAATCAAAGATGTATCCCCGTTAAGGGAAGTATACAGGCCAGAAGGATTTATGAACGGCCTGACATACCTCCTGAAATTCAAGAGTCATATCAGGCGTCATCAGCCCCGGACGGGGCGGTTGGGAAAGGTGGAACGCCATCACCTTGACAATAGTATAAGTCAGAAAAAAGAACCTGTCAGCCAGCTTTTTTCCTTACAGCGAGCCGCTAATGAAACGTAAAATGTAAGGCATTAAAATGATTTTATGCACTGTGAAGCCCTTGACTCAGGTAACCCTAGGCTCTGAACTAACTGTTAATCATGGGCTCCGTTTGGGAAAGTGAAAATATTGTACGTAAGGCGGTTTTTTATATTGCAGTGGCCCGATCAAAGACCGACCGGACCGAGTGCTAACTGTCTCCGAAGATAATTTTTTCGAGATTCTGTAAGTCCTGCTGTGATTGCTCATTGAGATGGACCTCTGCCTTGTCGTACCGGGCACCAACCAGGCACTTCTGGCTAATTGCGTATCTGGTTTTACACCAATAGCCAGCAACACCATCCCCGTCGCCAACACCTCGCCCGTATTCAAACTGAGCTGTAAAAGCTGGGTATCACCCACCTGCGTAATCGCTCCCATACCCGATTGCAAACGCAAATTGACGCCCTTCTGCCGGAGCTCCTGGTGTAATACGGCAATCATCTCGGCATCAAGTGGGGTCATCACTTTGGCACCCAACACCAACAATGTCACCCTGAGCCCCAGATTGACCAGTGCCTCCACCATTTTCAACCCGATACCCCCAGACGACCGTGGCATGTGTTAGCCGATGTTAGTGGATATGCGCCAGAATGTTATTCATATCCGGCAGCATACGCAGAGTAAAGACACCAGGGAAGTCAACGCCCTCCAGGGGAGGACGAATTGCGTTTCGCTGAGCAGGAGTTTTTCATAGCTCTCGTGGCAAACCTCCCCCGTCTGCTCATTCCTGATGTGGACCACTTTCTTGTTAGCCTCGATCTGCAACACCTGATGCTCAATACGGACATCAATGTTGAAACGTTAAATAAAATCCTGCGGTGCTTTCAAAAGCAATTGCTGGCGTTCGGGGATCTCGCCTCCGATGTGATAAGGCAGACCACAGATGGCCAAAGATACATAGGCACCACGCTCTAACAGAATAATCTCGAGCGTTTCCGATAAACGCCGGGCCCTCACTGTAGCCGAAGCTCCCCCAGCCACACCACCGACAATCACTAACATGATTTTACTCATGATCAACACCATTCCATTTCAGCCAACTATAACCCCTGCTTGGTTACAGATGATTTAAAGAGATTTTTAAATAACAGACGCCATTATCTTCCGCTGACGGGAATTCACCGGCCCGGATATTGATCTGAATCGACGGTAACAGAAGTGCCGGGTGGCCAGAGTTTTATCCCGCGCCTGCCGAAGCGCCACAAAGGCGGCCAGATCGTTCCCATCATGGAAATGAATATTGGTCGCCCGCTGTTCGGCTACGCTGCTCTGCCATTGGGGCTCCCTGTCTGCAGGGGATAGTCATGGCACACATATAAACGGGTCTGTGCCGGAAAACTGAGGATCTTACGGATGGAATGATAAAGCTGCTGCGCATCCCCACCCGGGAAATCACAACGCGCGGTGCCCACATCAGGCATAAAAAGGGTATCGCCAAGGAAAATCGCATCAGCAATCTGGAAAGCCATATCTGCTGGCGTATGGCCAGGAACCTGCAACGCCTGCACTGTCAAGCCCCCCAGTTAAAAGGTTTCACCGTCAGTCAGCAGATGGTCAAACTGTGATCCATCCAGTGCAAAGGTGTGCTCAAGGTTAAAAATGGGCTTGAATATCCGCTGAACTTCGACAACTTTTTCGCTGATGGCGATGTTGCCGCCGCCCCTCTCGCGCAAATAATGGGCTGCCGAAAGATGATCGGCATGGGCGTGAGTTTCCAGTAACCAATTGACGGTCAGTTGCTGCTTTTTCACGAAATCTATCAGCCGATCGGCGGAGGTTGTCTGAGTCCGGCCGGATTTCGGATCATAGTCCAGAACCGGATCAATAATGGCCGCAATCCCCCCAGTTCTATCGGCCAGCACGTAGCTGACAGTACTGGTAGCCGGATCGTAAAAACCCTCGATAAGTGGTGTCATGGTGAACTCCTAATCTGGACGTTGCATGATGTATCTTCACACAGGCTCGCTTTGATTATATAATATTATATTATATAAGAATTAAAAGTGTTATCGCGAACGTGGATCAGAACAAAGAGAACTCATGAGTAACGTGTTTATTGGCCATAAAAAAATGCGTGATACCGCCAGTGCAGCCACCGCCGTATTGCGTGCTTTGGCAAATGATGACCGGCTACTGCTGCTGTGCCACCTCAGTCAGAGACAAGCTTCTGTGGGGCACATATAAAGTGCTATGGGGATTGGGCAACTGGCATTGTGACAGACGTTGGAAGTCATTCGACGCCTGCAACTCGTGGCAACGCGCCGTGAGGGAAAACAGTTTTTTTACCGAATTGATGAGCCGAATATGTTGATATTACTCATTACCCTCTATCAACTTTACTGTCAGGAAGATGACACAGAAGGTGTTAACCATGACCATTAATCTGGTGCAATTCACTCCGTTACTGAGTTTCTTAGGGGGGGTATTGATCGGCTGTGCGGCCTGGATATTGCTCCTGTTCTGCGGACGTATTGCAGGGATCAGTGGCATAATCGGGGGTGCGCTCTCAGCGGCTACCCGAGATCGTGGCTGGCGTCTGGCTTTTCTGATCGGCATTATCGTCTCGCCTCTTTTATATGGCCTCGTTCATCCGCTTCCTGTGATCGAGGTTTCTGCCTCCTGGCCTGTCCTGATGATCGCCGGGTTGCTGGTTGGGATCGGAACCCGCTACGGTTCGGGGTGTACCAGCGGCCATGGGGTTTGCGGTCTGTCGCGTTTATCCTCCCGTTCTCTGGTAGCTACGTTGACGTTTATGGGGGTTGCTTTTATCACCGTCTGGCTGATGGGATTGTGGATTTAGTCAAGCTTGCTCGCACAGTAAATCGCTCAAGGGGACATATATGAATCTGTTTTTTTCTCTGTTGGCAGGTGTGATATTCGGCGTTGGATTAATACTCAGCGGCATGGCAAACCCTGCAAAAGTGATTGGTTTTCTGGATATTACCCGCATCTGGGATCCTTCTCTGGCTTTTGTAATGGGTGGAGCCATCAGCGTGGGTTTCTTCGCTTTCCGGTCAGTGAAACGACGCACCCACTCGGTGTGCGGTGGCGCGATAAATCTGCCGACCAGCAAACAGATTGACAAGCGTTTGATTGGAGGGGCTATTCTGTTTGGCATTGGTTGGGGACTGGCGGGCATTTGCCCTGGTCCTGGACTGGTATTACTTGGTGCAGGGATGATCAAAGGTATGGGTTTTGTTGGTGCAATGGTCGCTGGCATGCTGCTTTTTGAACAGCTTGAACGTAAACGAGCGAAGCGTCATGCATCGTAATTCTGCCCCGAACGTTGTCAGCCATCAGTAACGCCTATGGTCATTTCGTTACTGTCAGGTCTGCTCGTGGGAGCAGTGCTCGGCATCACAGGAGCGGGTGGTGGCATTTTTGCCATTCCCACCCTGGTGATGGGCATGGGATGGGCACCACAACAGGCTGCTCCGGTGGCCCTGGTCGCCGTCGCCGGGAGTGCGGCTCTTGGAACCTTTGAGGCCTGGCGCAAGGGCCTGGTGCGCTATCGTGCCGCTATTGTGATAATACTGGCGGGCGTGCCCATGACGAGCGTTGGGTTATGGGTTGCCCACCGAACTTCCCCTGCGTTGCTGAGCCTGCTGTTTGCGGGGGTAATGCTAATCGTCGCGTGGCGATTGGTTCGGGCCCCCGAGATAGTTGCCAGGCATACTTATCCCGTCGAACTGGATGAACACACCGGACGATTTATCTGGGCTGTAAACACATGGTTGCTGTTTCTCATGTTCGGAGCTGTTACCGGTTTTATGACCGGGCTATTAGCCGTGGGTGGAGGATTTATTATCGTCCCGTTATTGCGGCAATTTACCCCCCTTCCTATTCACAGTTGCATCGCAACCTCGCTGATGATTGTCGCATTGGTAAGTATAGGCGGGATTGCAGTGGCAGTGATACAGGGTGCCACTCTGCCCTTGCCTTTTACTCTCTGGTTTGTGCTTAGTGCTGCGACAGGGATGTCGATTGGCCGAAGGCTAAGCCAGCATTTACCTGAACATATTGTGCAGAAGGGGTTTTCCGGACTACTGATCGTCGTTGCCCTGGGGATGGTATTTAATGCCGTTATGATGAAGTTTAGTGGCTAAGATCAATATGATTGCCGACAGAGATATAAAAGCTCAAGGATAATGAATTCCTTGCTTTATTGTTTCGAACTTATCTGTCGCCTGCAATACCACGGGATTGCTATAACCAGCGACGAACCCGTTGCGTATAGCGTTTCCATTCCAACCCGAAACGTTTTCGAAGCTGTTCCTCTTCAATATCGATATGCAATCTGGCAACTACATTGCAAGTTCAAACCTCATCGAGATAGGTTTTATTAATTAATAGCAGAATGAATCGTCACGGACAATCTTGACACTTCCGAGCCAACTATAAAGGTATAAGGCAGAATCGCCTACCGGTTCAGAGTCATTCCATAGTTCCCTTTGGTATGCTGCACACTCCCAGACTCAAGAGGCAAAGCAAAAAATTCTCCACCGGTGAGCAGAGTATATTGCATATGCCAGTTTACGAGTGTATATATAGCATATACCAATAAGGAGCCTTCATGCCAAGACCCAGAATTCCCCGTAACATCTGTGGCCGCCCTGCGGATACCTGTTTTAAGCCCAATGCGCGACCGATGAGCCAGCTTGAACATGTTCATTTAAAAGAAGATGAGTTTGAAGCGTTACGACTGGTCGATTTACTGGGCATGCAACAGCAGGAAGCGGCTGTTGCAATGAGGGTTTCAAGACAGACACTGGCCAATGTCCTGAAAGCGGCCCGTTTTAAGGTTGTGGACTGTCTCACTCAGGGCAAGGCCTTAATAATGCACTCTGAAAGGGAAGGAGTTACACAAGATGATCACAGCCATTCCAGTGAATGACGACCGGGTAGCAAATCATTTTACCAAAGCGAGTCACCTTGTCCTAGTGGATGAGCGCGGTGTGGAGCTCAGCCGGACAGAAAATCCCGCGCTGGGCGCAGATTGTTCAGGTAAACGGAAGCTGGTTGACCTTCTGGTTCAACAGCAGGTCAGCCGCGTTGTGGTCCGTAACATCGGGGAACGGATGCTGGGTAAATTATTGGGGCATCAGATCGCGGTGTACCAGACTGACTGTGGCCGTCGTTTGTTCACTGAACTGTGTGATCCGGATACCCGTGTTCTGACTGAACTGAATAAGCCGGAGCAGGGGCGCCAGTCCTTTAATCATGAGGCGAAAGGGAAAAAATGCTGTAACTCTGACGGGAACACAGCAGAAAATGCGTGCCAGGGTGGGCGTCAGCATCATCACGGAAACGGGCGCTGTTGCCATTCATGAGTTTATTTCATCACGGGCGGTGATTTTTATCAGACCCGTACTGTGTATAAACCAGGAGCCGGAATGAATGATGCCGGGAAAGACACTCAGCTGACTGAATTCCTGATGCCTCCCGTCAGTACAACCGGACGCTGAACAGAAACAGATGAATTGTTATCTTGATGCCAGAAATGCCCATAACTGTTGTATGGTTTGTGGTTCCCTCGACAACAACCCTGATACGGTGAACTTAATGTTTTCAGAATACCCGGATGGATCTGTATGTGCTGACTACACGGCCGATCACAGACATCAGGGGTATACGGGTCTTTTACATGGCGGAATGACGAGTACCTTGCTGGATGCCGCAATGACTCACTGCTTGTTTATGCAGGGAGTGCAGGCCCTGACGGCTGAACTGACTGTCAGATTCATTTCACCCGTTTGTACCGGTGACAAGCTGATGGTCTGTGCCAGACTGCTTGGGCAACGCAGGGGGGTTTACCAGCTCGAAGCATGGCTGGCAAAGGGACAGCAGAAAGTGGCTCGTGCCACGGCGAAATTCATTGTCCCGTCGCAGGATATTGCTCTGGCGCATGGCTAGTGTGGCAGACGCCAGGTGTAACTGGTTATTATAAAAATATGAAGCGTGTTTTGCTCAGACCGGAAAGAATAATGGCATATCGTATATCCCACTTAAACAGTGTAAGAGGTAGTTATGAGTAAACAAATAATTGATATTGGTATTCCTGAATCATCCCGGGTGGAGATTGCAGACGGTCTGTCCCGGCTTCTTGCTGACACCTATACCCTGTATATAAAAACACATTACTATCACTGGAATGTAACTGGCCCCATGTTTAACAGCTTACATTTAATGTTTGAAAATCAATACAATGAGCTGGCCACTGCTGTTGATGATATCGCTGAACGTATACGCTCGCTCGGATGCTTCGCGCCCGGCACATATCATGAATTTTCACGTTTAACAGCGGTTAATGAAGACAAGGATATTCCGGCAGCAAAAAACATGATTGAGAATCTTGTCCAGGGCCAGGAGACTGTGGTTAAAACTGCGCGCTCCCTGTTCCCTGTTGTTAATAATGCGAATGATGAAGCCACAGCAGATCTGCTTACACAACGTATCCAGTTACATGAGAAAACTGCCTGGATGTTGCGCAGCCTGCTTGAATAATGTAAACCGGTGGCAGCAGAAAAAACGGTTTGTCAGCCACAGGCCATTGCTGTCAGTGCAGTACCATCCGTGCTGCCGTGGCTGTTTTTTCTGACCGTAATAGTATAAAAACCGATAAATCAATAAGTTAAACAGTGAACGCGTGAGCGATAAATACAGTCCGGACAGGCATTACCGATGGGTATATCCGGACCACTGTCGCTTTCCCGTTATAATATCGCAGATACCGGCCAGGCTCTTCACAACCTGACAGGGTTAATGCTGCAATGATAAAACGGTTTGCGTGGAAAGCAGGATCACATTATTCGTTGTTATGGCTTCCTTTACCTGTGCCTGCCTGCGGGCAGTAGAGATCATACAAGGTATTTAACAACGTCATGATACGGTTATCCTCAATACGGTAATATACCATTTTACCTGCCCGTCGGGTCTCGACAAGCTTCAGGCGGCGCATTACACCCAGTTGCTGAGACAGGGTCGGCTGAGTGATACCGACTGCAGCTTCCAGCTCGGCCACATTCGCTTCCCCATGGCTTAACTGGCACATCAACAGCAACCGGTCGCTGTTAGCCAGTCCCCGTAAGACATCTGCTGCCCCCAGGGCTGCATTTTTCATATCGGTCTGACGTTTTGTGTCTTCATTCATGGGCATTGCTGGTTTCTCACATTCTGTATTTTTATATAATGTTATTTAGTATACTGATGGTGCCATAATTTTGCCACCGTGTTCGCCAGGTCTGCAGCGTCCAGCTGGCCTGGGTAACTAATTATATCTGGCAGACATTTTGCCCCGAGTGAACAGAGAGGATGTAATGAAAATAGTGATTGTTGGTGGTGTTGCCGGCGGTGCGTCCGCTGCAGCCAGAGCTCGCCGGTTGTCAGAAGATGTCAGTATTGTTGTGTTTGAACGGGGAAGCGATGTCTCTTTCGCCAACTGTGGATTGCCTTATCATATAGGCGGAAAAATTCCGTTACGGCAGTCACTTATTCTTAAGACTCCGGAGGATTTTAAATCCCGCTTTAACATAGACGTCCGTACCTGCCATGAAGTGACGTCAGTGGATCCGGTTAATAAAACAGTGACAGTTAAAAATTTGACCTCAGGTGAGATCCATACCGAAGTATGGGATCGTCTACTCCTCAGTACCGGAGCCGCGCCGGTTGTCCCTCCTTTGCCCGGGCTACAGCAAGAGGGCGTCTTTACGCTCCGAAATCTTACTGACATGGATGCTATCCTGGCGTGGATTGAGCAACATAACGTCGCTCACACCACGCTTGTCGGGGGGGGATTCATCGGACTTGAAGTGATGGAGGCTCTGAGCGAACGGGGGATCCGTGTTACCCTGCTGGAGATGGAGGAACAGGTTATGGCTCCGGTTGATCCTGAAATGGCATCAGCCCTGCATCAGGAAATCCGGAATCATGGCGTGGATCTGCGTCTCAGAACGGCACTCACCGAGGTGCTGCGGACAGAAACGGGATTCCGCGTTGCACTGTCTGACGGTGGCTTTGTGCAGACCGACATGGTTATTCTCGCCATCGGGGTAAAACCTGAGAACAGCCTTGCCACAGTAGCCGGGCTCGAAGTGGGTAAACGGGGAGGTATAAGCGTCAATGCCTGTATGCAGACCAGTATTCCTGACATCTACGCCGTGGGGGATGCAGTTGAAACACCTGACCTTGTCTTTCAGGAACCCGCTAATATTCCTCTGGCTGGGCCCGCCAACCGCCAGGGACGCATTGCTGCTGATAACATGCTTGATCACCACAGCCTTTACCATGGCAGTCAGGGGACATCCATTTGTAAGGTATTTTCGCTGAGTATTGGCAGCGTCGGTGCGAATGAAAAGCAACTGAAAGCCCATGGTACCCGATACGAGAAGGTTTACGTCCATGCTGCTGATCATGCCGGTTACTACCCTGGGGCTACGATGATCAGTCTGAAACTGCTGTTCAGCCCCGATACCGGTAAAATTCTGGGGGCCCAGGCGTCAGGGAAAAAAGGGGTTGATAAACGCATCGATGTTCTGTCTGTCGCGCAGCGCGCGGGACTTACCGTCAACGATCTCGAGCATCTTGAGCTGACTTATGCCCCGCCTTTTAACAGTGCAAGGGACGTTGTTAACCAGGCCGGTATGGTGGCGGCAAATGTCATCAGGGGAGATACGGCCATATGTCATGTCAGCGATGTTTTGCAACGGGAACCGGGCAGTTATTGTTTAGTTGATATTCGTTCTCCTGAAGAACTGAAACAATTTGGCGAATATCCTGATGCGCTATCCATCCCTCTGGATTCTCTGCGGGAGAATCTTGAAAAATTGCCTGTAGATAAAGAGATTTTTATCGGTTGTCAGAGTGGTCTGCGCGGGCATGTGGCATACCGTATTCTGCAGGCTCACGGCTTCCGGACATATAATCTGAGTGGTGGCTTTATAACCTGGCAGGCGGTTATGGAGTCGATGAATCAATAAGAGATGAGGTGCCATACACATGGCACCTCATCTGGTTCTGACGCATTAAGACGTCGCCGGGTAACATACTGTTTTTTTATAATGTTACCTGCCCATGCTTCTGATACGAAAAGCTTTTAAGCGCCTGCACTATCCCATTGATGTTATTGCTCAATGTGTTCGCTGGTATCTGACTTACGCCCTCAGCCTGCGCAATCTCGAAGATATGATGACGGAGCACGTCGTTATCGTTGACCATTCCACTCTTCATCGCTGGGTTATGCGCCTGGCACCGTCGTTCCGCCAGTATAAGCGTAATGTAGGTCGGCGGTGGCGGATGGACGAAACTTACATTAAAATCAAAGGCCAGTGGAAATATCTGTACCGGGAGGTTGATACCGCGGGGCAGACCGTCGACTTCCTGTTGACCGCCAGACGCGACGCTGCGGCTGCCTTACGCTTCTTTCGCAAGGCCATTCGCCACCACGGTGAGCCTGAGTAGACTGGCTCCATGAATCTCCAGACAGTTGGTATCACTTAAATTAGTGATAGTCTTAATACTAGTTTTTAGACTAGTCGTTGGAGTCCGGATGATTGATGTTTTAGGTCCGGAGAAGCGCAGACGGCGCAGCCTTCAGGAAAAAATCGCCATTGTTCAGCAGAGCTTTGAACCCGGTATGACCGTGTTGCTGGTTGCCCGTCAGCATAGTGTTGCTGCCAGTCAGCTGTTCCTGTGGCGTAAGCAGTACCAGGAAGGTAGTCTCACCGCCGTTGCTGTGGGTGAACAGGTTATACCCGCGTCGGAACAGGCATCTGCGATGAAGCAAATTAAAGAGCTACAGCGCCAGCTGGGCAAGAAAACCATGGAAAACGAGCTGCTGAAAGAAGCCGTTGAATATGGCCGACAAAAAAGTGGATAGCGCACGTGCCCTTGCTGCCGGAGGATGGCGAATAAGCCTTGTCAGCTGTTGGCTACGGGTCTCACGTGCGCAACTGCATGCTATGGCTCGTCGGTCGAAGAACTGGCAGGAGCGTCGACGCAAGCGCAAGCCTGATGATATTGAAGCTCTGGATCGTATCCATACCGTTATCGGCGATCTGCCTACGTATGGTTAGCGTCGGGTGTGGGCACTGCTGCGCAGACAATCAGAAACGGACGACATGGCGGTGATCAATGCCAAACGCGTATACTGAATCATGCGTAAGAATGCGCTGTTTGCTTGAGCGTAAACCGGCAATACCGCCCTTGAAGCCGGCGCATACAGGGAAGGTAGGACTGGAGCCTAAACATACGGCGGTACGTAGCCCGGAAAGCAACGGGATGGCAGAGAGCTTCGTGAAAACGATGAAGCGGGATTACATCAGCATCATACCGAAGCCGGACGGGTTAACAGCGGTAAAGAACTTTGCAGAGGCCTTCGAACATTACAACGAATGGCATCCGCATAGTGCACTGGGGTATCGTTCGCCACGGGAATATCTACGGCGGCGAACCAGTAATGGGTTAAGCGATAAAAAGTGTCTGGAAATATAGGGACTAATCTACTGAGGTTGTA